>JBAYOJ010000360.1:0-2989 GCA_041678385.1 Burkholderiaceae bacterium
GCGCAATCAGCGGATTTTTGTCAGAAACATTGCTGCAGTCCTCCACCGTCAGCGACCGCTGCATCTGTGCCAAGGGGTTGCGCATTGCATTCTGATGATTCTTGGATGCGATCTGCGCCATGGCCCCAAGCGGGTCACGATACCGGTCGGTGTATTGCTGGGCGGCTTGCGCAAAGACGCCGGGGAAACTCAGGGCAGCTTCGGCAGGATCGTTCTGATAACCCGCGCCAGCCAGCGCTTCGGTCACCTCGGCGGTGCTGCGAGACGTCATCTTCTCGGCACCAACGATCAGGACAGTCTGGGCCCGGCCCGAGAGAATGGCCGTGATGCCGGCGTGGATTGCCGCCGAACCCGACGCGCAAGCATTTTCCAGCCGGGTCGCCGGCTTGAAACGCAGCCCCGGATCAACCTGGTGCACCAGACTGGAAGGGAAGCCGTCGCGGACCAGGCCAGCGTTGAAATGACCGACAAAAACAGCATCAATAGCTTCCGCCGGCAGATCGGCTTCGGTCAGCGCCTCGCGGGCGGCGGCAGTGATCAGGTCTTCCAGGTTTTCGTCCAGCCGGCCAAAACGCGTGTGACCCGCCCCGATAATGCTGATATTGCTGACGTCAGATGCCATGTAGATGCTCCTTGATAGGGATTGATAAATGCCGAAGATCGTAGCGCCGTTTTCCACCCCGTGAGCGGGGATATCTCAAGGAAACCTGGGATACGCGTTTAACAGCAATGCACGTTGGTTCACGCAGGGCGGTAGGGGTATGACTTCTCACATGCTCGTCGACGCTTCCAGCCTGGCCCCCATTAACAGTCGGACCATAATAAACAAACCTCAAATAGATCTCTAAAAACCCTGGTTCAAGAGAAGAATCTACGGTATTCAGCTAGAAATTCCAATAATTATAGTCGGACCAACATTGACGCGCCGCGTATTGTCGGACAATAATTCCGCAATACTTGTATTGAATATTCCGACATGCAGACCGACACAACTGTTCCCCCCCTGCCCGAAGGGCTCGCACTACGCCCCGAACATTTGTCCCAACCGCTGGATACCGCTGCCGTTGCAGCGCGGCTCGCCCAGGACGGTTTGCATCTTGACCCCAGACTGGTGCCACGCCAGTTCGCCGGTGGCCTGGCAAACCTGAACTATCTGATCCGGGTGAATGACAGTTGGGCAGTATTGCGCCGCCCCCCATCCGGCCCGCTGCCCCCTGGCGCCCACGACATGGCACGGGAACACCGGCTGCTGTCCGTGCTCTGGCAGGGTTTGCCGCTGGCACCCCGCAGCCTGCTCCTATGCACGGATCCCTCGGTTATCGGTGTGCCCTTCCAGATTCTGGAGTTCCGTTCAGGCCTGACATTACGAGGCGACAGCCTCAACCCGCTCGAACCCGGCGCGGAACTTGGCGCTCGCTTGTCTGATACCTTGATCGCGACGCTGGCGCGTGTCCATGCCGTCGAGCTCGGTGCCTTGGGCTTAGGCACATTAGGCCGGCCGGAAGGTTTCTTTCAGCGTCAGGTACAGGGCTGGCTGGGTCGTGCGGCCCACATCACCCATGGCGAGCTACCTGCCACCGCCCGCCAGCTCGCCGACTGGTTGCAGGCCTGCGCCACGCCGGAAGACAAGGGCCCGGTTCTGCTGCATTCCGACTTCAAACTGGACAACCTGCTGCTCGACCCCAAGACGCTGCAGGCCACTACGCTGGTCGACTGGGACATGGGCACACGGGGGCCAGCCCTGTTCGATCTGGCCACCATGCTGTCGTACTGGACAGAAGCCGATGACCCCGACTGCATGCACCAACTGGCACAGATGCCTACTGCCCTGCCCGGCTTCATTACCCGCGAAGCAGCTGCCACGGCTTATGCGCGGGTGACAGGGCGCGACATCAGCAACATCCGCCCATGGCGCGTGCTGACCATTTTCAAACTGGCCGTGGTCTTTCTGCAATTGCACCACCGCCACCTCACTGGCGAAACCATCGACCCTCGTTACGCCACCTTCGGTGCGCTGGGCCACGATCTGTTCGCCTTTGCCCTGGATGTAGCCAAAGAACGATTATTCTGACGGAGACAGATAATGGACTTCTCTTTATCCCCCGAGCTTGCCGCCCTTCAAGAAAAGGTGCGTACTTTCGTCTCGGAACAAATCATCCCCATGGAGGCCGACCCGCGCCGTACCGCCCATGGGCCGGATGCAAGCCTGCGCACCGAGCTTGTCGGAAAGGCCCGTGATGCCGGCCTGCTGAACCCGCAGGCATCGCGCGAATTCGGCGGGATGGCGCTTACCCATCTGGAAAAAGCCATTGTGCTGGAAGCGGCGGGCTATTCGATGCTGGGGCCGATCGCCATGAATTGCGCGGCCCCGGACGAAGGCAATATGCACTTGATGGAAGCCGTTGCGACAGCAGAACAGAAAGAACGCTGGCTGCGCCCCATGACGGAAGGCCGGACCCGATCCTGCTTCTGCATGACGGAGCCCCACCCTGGCGCCGGGTCGGACCCTTCTCTGCTGAAGACCACCGCCGTCAAAAAGGGCGACCACTTCGTGATCAATGGAAAAAAATGGCTGATCACAGGTGCCGATGGCGCCGCCTTTGCCATCATCATGGCCCGCACCATTGTGGACGGGGAAGATCTCGGCGCCACCATGTTCCTGTGCGACCTTCCAACTGAAGGTTTCACCATCAGCCGCTGCATGGATTCCATGGATTCCAGCTTTGCCGGGGGCCATGCTGTCATCAAGTTCGAAAACCTCGAAATCCCGGAAACCGATGTACTCGGGGAAGTAGGCAAAGGCTTCCGCTATGCTCAGGTGCGCCTGGTACCCGCGCGGCTGACCCATTGCATGCGCTGGCTGGGCGCCGCTCAACGTGCTCATGACATTGCCACCCACCACGCTGCTCAGCGCGAAGCCTTCGGACAGACGCTGATACAGCACGAAGGCGTGGGCTTCATGCTGGCTGATAACGAGATCGATCTTCAC
>JBAYOJ010000361.1:0-2977 GCA_041678385.1 Burkholderiaceae bacterium
AGCGTCGACAAGGCCAATGTGCTGGAAACTTCGCAGTTCTGGCGCGATATCGTGATTGACGTCGCTCGCGAATATCCGAACGTCGAACTCTCGCATATGTACGTCGACAATGCGGCCATGCAGCTGGTACGCGAGCCCAAGGCATTCGACGTGATCGTTACCGGCAATCTCTTTGGGGATATTCTGTCCGACGAAGCAGCGATGCTGACCGGGTCAATCGGCATGCTGCCGTCGGCTTCGCTGAATGCGTCCAACCAGGGCCTGTACGAGCCCAGCCACGGTTCAGCCCCGGATATTGCCGGCAAGGATATGGCCAACCCGCTGGCCACCATCTTGTCGGCGGCCATGCTGCTGCGTTATTCGCTTAACCAGCCCGAGCAGGCGCAACGCATCGAAACCGCAGTCCAGAAGGTCCTGGAACAAGGCCTGCGCACGGCGGATATCCATGAAGAAGGCACGCAACGGGTAGGCACGAAAGAAATGGGCGACGCCGTACTGCGCGCATTAGCATAAAATGCTTATTTGCTCTTTGCATTTTTATTTCTTTCAGGCGACAGTATTATGAGCCAAGTAGTTGGACTCGTCGGCTGGCGTGGCATGGTCGGTTCCGTCCTCATGCAGCGCATGCTCGACGAAAAAGATTTTTCCCTTTTCCAGCCGGTATTTTTTTCCACCAGCAATGCCGGTGGGGCGGCCCCAAAATGGGCGGACGGCGCCGGCCCTCTGCAGGATGCTTACGATATCGCCGCATTGAAGAAGCTGCCCATCATTGTGACGGCGCAAGGCGGCGACTATACCTCTGCGGTCTATCCCAAGTTGCGCGATGCGGGCTGGGATGGCATCTGGATCGATGCGGCCAGCACCCTGCGCATGGCCGACCATTCCGTCATTGTCCTTGATCCCGTCAATCGCGACGTAGTCGACGCTGCGCTGGCACGGGGTGTCAAAGATTTCGTGGGCGGCAACTGTACCGTCAGCTGCATGCTGATGGGGCTGGCAGGTCTGTTCCGTCAGGATCTGATCGAATGGATGACCAGCATGACCTATCAGGCTGCGTCAGGCGGCGGGGCGCAGCACATGCGCGAGTTGCTAACACAGTTTGGTCTGCTCAACGCATCGGTCAAACCCCTGCTCGACGACCCTGCATCGGCCATTCTGGAAATTGATCGTGGTGTTCTTACAACACAAAGGGATACCGCGCTTCCCACTGACCATTTTGGTGTTCCGCTGGGCGGCAATCTGATTCCCTGGATCGATAAAGACCTCGGCAACGGTGTTTCGCGTGAAGAATGGAAAGCTGAAGCCGAAACCAACAAGATCCTCGGGCGTGGCGAAGCCTTTAACAGCAAGCCGATTCCGGTCGACGGCCTTTGCGTACGAATCGGCGCCATGCGTTGTCACAGCCAGGCGCTCACCATCAAATTGAAGCGTGATGTACCGCTAGACGAGATTTCCGACATCCTTCGCGAAGGCTCGCAGTGGGCAAAAGTCGTGCCCAACGAGCGCGAAGCCACCATGCGGGATTTGACGCCTGTTGCTGTCACCGGTACGCTCGACATACCTGTGGGGCGGTTACGCAAGCTGTCCATGGGGTCCGAGTATCTCAGCGCATTCACCGTAGGCGACCAGCTTCTCTGGGGCGCGGCGGAACCCTTGCGCCGTATGTTGCGTATAGCCCTTGGTGAGCTTTAATCATGTTGATGTCGCATCGTGGTTCCGGTCCGGCCGTAGCGGCCTCCAAAGCTAATTATCTGATCGGAGCCCTGATAGCGGCATCACTTTGCATGCCAGCCGTCCAGGCTGCCACTTTCGGGCATTCGCGTATCGTATCGGCGCTCGGCCAACCGCTACACGTGGAAATCCCTGTTTCTCAGCTTACTCAGCAGGAAATCGACAGCCTGCGGGCGACGCCTGCGCCGGCCAGTGCCTGGCGGGAAGCCGGCATGACACCTCCTGTGGCACTCGATTCCATGCGGTTGGTCCTGCTTGATGGCTACCGTTCCGGCGTCAAGGTCATACAGCTACGTTCTGAACAGGCATTCGATCAGCCCATCGTCGATATCCTGCTCGACTTGCGTAGTGCGTCGGGCCAGCAGCGTTACCAGGTCAGTCTGCTGGCGCACGCCGACCAGATTGCCGTGCAGCGGCCGGTTGTCGATTCGTCACGCAACGCGCGGGTGATCGATGACGGCGGCGCACTCATGCCGCAAGGCCGTCACGCTCTGGATGGCCGGCAGATATCCGTGCAGCGTGGCGACAATATGTTTGCCATTGCTCAGCGCAATGCAGTCGCGGGCGTAACGGTCTACCAGATGATGATGGCCCTGCAGCGTACCAATCCGCAGGCTTTCATCGAAGACAACGTCAATCTGGTGAAGGCGGGGGCAACCCTGGTCATGCCCGACATGGATGCCTTGACAGCATTGTCTGATCGCGAAGCACGCCGCTTATTCCAACAGCATGCCCAAGCTTTTGCGCGTTACCGGCAACGCAGCGGCACCGTCGATGTAGCGGCGCTGTCAGCTGCGGATTCGGCTGCGCAAGGTAGTGTGTCCGAAGCTGTAGCGGCCGCTCAAGAAACCTCATCCCCTGCCCAGACGGGTGATCGCTTGCGTTTGTCCGGTGGTCCCGGTGCGAACGGAATGGCGGTTGGCAAGTCAGGGGCATCGGCAGCACGCTTGAACGGTCAGTTCGGGTCGGGCGCGGGTGCTGAAGGCAGCTCAACAGGTCTTCAGGGGGCAGCGTCCTCGGTTAACGCCAACGAGGGGGACCCGGGGAGGGCATCAGCCGGGCAAGCGCCATCCGGCGGTTCCGCGGCGCCAGGCCAGGGTTCCTCGCTGGCCATGTCGGCAACGCCGGAAACCTCTTCAGCCAACGGTGCTGCAGCTGGTGGTCTGGCTGCAAGCGGGTCCACGGCGGCCATGGGTTCAGCTGGCATGGGCAATACGGGTACGGTCTCATCCCATCAAATGGCGCA
>JBAYOJ010000362.1:0-2965 GCA_041678385.1 Burkholderiaceae bacterium
CTTCGGGCGTTTCGATGGGGCAAACGCGGCCGTAGTGGGTCGGGTGCACGTCGCGCACTTCGAAGCCGGCGCGTTCACGCGTCAGGCCGCCTGGCCCCAAGGCAGAAACACGCCGCTTGTGGGTGATTTCGGACAATGGATTGGTCTGGTCCATGAACTGCGAAAGCTGGCTGGAACCGAAGAATTCCTTGATGGCCGCAGAAATCGGCTTGGAATTGATCAGGTCGTGCGGCATTAGGTTTTCGGTCTCGGCCTGGCCGAGGCGTTCCTTGACGGCGCGCTCGACACGCACCAGGCCGGCACGGAACTGGTTCTCGGCCAGTTCACCGACACAGCGCACCCGGCGATTGCCCAGGTGGTCGATATCATCAATCTGGCCGCGGCCGTTACGCAGTTCGACCAGCACCTTGATGGTTTCCAGGATGTCTTCGTCAGTCAGCGTGAGCGGGCCGTCGTCATCTTCACCACGACCCAGGCGGCTGTTGACCTTCATGCGGCCGACGCGGGAAAGATCGTAGGTTTCTTCGCTGTAAAACAAGCGCTGGAAGAGCGCTTCAACAGCGTCTTCGGTGGGCGGTTCGCCGGGACGCATCATCCGGTAGATGGCAACCCGGGCAGCGTTCTGATCGGCCGTTTCATCCGTACGCAGGGTGGCGGAAATATAGCTGCCGCGATCCAGGTCGTTGATGTAAAGGGTCTGGATTTCGCGTATGCCCGCCACCCGGAACTCGGCCAGCATGGTTTCGGTGATTTCGTCGTTCGCGTTGGCGAGGACTTCACCGGTTTCCGGGTTGATGATGTTCTTCGCGAGAATCCGGCCAATCAGATAATCTTCGGGCACCGATATGCGCTGTACGCCTGCATTGGACAGGTCGCGCAGGTGCTTGGCATTGATACGCTTGTCTTTTTCGACGAGCACAGCGCCATCACGCCCCGTGATATCGAAGCGGGCCACTTCGCCCTTCCAACGTTCGGGGACGAATTCCAGCATGCCGCCTTCGGAATGGACTTCGATCTGATCGAAATCGAAGAAAGTGGCAAGAATCGATTCCGGCATCATGCCGATTGCCTTCAACAGAATGGTGACAGGCATTTTGCGGCGACGGTCGACACGGAAGAACAGAACGTCCTTGGGGTCGAACTCGAAATCCAGCCAGGAACCGCGATAAGGAATGACGCGCGCCGAGAACAGCAGCTTGCCGGAACTGTGCGTCTTGCCGCGATCGTGTTCGAAGAACACACCGGGCGAGCGATGCAGCTGCGATACGATGACGCGCTCGGTACCGTTGATGACGAACGAACCGGTATCAGTCATGAGCGGGATTTCGCCCATGTAGACTTCCTGTTCCTTGACTTCACGTATGGTGGGCCGGCTGGCCTCACGATCCATCAGCACCAGGCGGACCTTGGCGCGCAACGGCGAAGCGTATGTCAGCCCGCGTTGTTGGCATTCCTTGACGTCAAATACCGGATCGCCCAAGGTATAGCTGACAAACTCGAGTCTAGCCATGCCATTGTGGCTGACGATAGGAAAAATGGATCCGAAGGCGGCCTGCAGGCCATCTTCTTTACGTTGGGAAGGTGGAGTATCCGCCTGAAGAAAGGTTTTGAAGGATTCCAGCTGAGTCGCCAAAAGATAAGGGACGTGTTGTACGTCGGCACGTTTGGCGAAGCTCTTGCGTATGCGCTTTTTTTCGGTATACGAATAAGGCATGGGCACTCCGACTCGAGGGGTTACAATGGCCGTCAACCACGGCCCTGGTTTACGACTCCAGAAAACCCGGCTTCCTGCAAGAACAGGGCCGAAACACGGGTTTTCTGGAAACGCAAAAGCCCGGGAAGGCCTTGGCGCTTCCCGGGCGAGGCGAAAAAGGTCTTACTTGAGTTCGACCTTGGCGCCAGCTTCTTCCAGCTTCTTCTTGGCTTCTTCAGCACCGGCCTTGTCCAGACCTTCCTTGACGGGCTTGGGTGCGCCATCAACAAGATCCTTGGCTTCCTTCAGACCCAGGCCAGTGATTTCGCGCACGGCCTTAATGACGGACACCTTGTTTGCGCCGACTTCAGCCAGCACAACGGCGAACTCGGTCTGCTCTTCAGCAGCAGCAGCGCCGCCCGCAGCGGCGGGTGCAGCAACAGCCACGGCGGCCGCAGCTGCGGACACGCCAAACTTTTCTTCCATTTCAGTGATCAGCTCGGACAGCTCAAGCACGGTCATGCCGGCGATGGCGTCGAGGATTTCAGCTTTGGTTGCCATTTTGTAGAACTCCAGATATATACAGTTGCCAGGTTGGGTATCGTTCTGTGACGCTGCACAACGAAGGGCTTACGCCGCTTCCTTTTGGTCGCGAACGGCAGCGAGGCCGCGCACGAACTTGGTCGGAACTTCGTTGAGCGTACGCACGAATTGCGTGATCGGGGCTTGCATGGTGCCCATGAGTTTGGCGAGCAGTTCGTCGCGCGAAGGCATCGTGGCCAGGGCCTTGACACCATTGACGTCGAGCAAGCTGTTGGGCATTGCACCGCCCTTGATAACCAGCTTGTCGTTGCTCTTTGCAAACTCGGAGAGTACCTTTGCGGCCGCAACCGGGTCGGTGCTGACGGCATACATCAGCGGGCCAACCAGTTGGTCGGACAAACCTTCGAAAGGCGAGTCCACCAAAGCGCGGCGCACCAGCGTGTTCTTGAGAACGCGCAGGTAAACACCCGACTCACGCGCAGTCTTGCGCAATACGGTTACAGAAGCGACGTCCAAACCACGGTACTCGGCGATAATGACCGATTGGGCCTTCGCGACTTCTGCGGAGACTTCCTCGATGACTACCGCTTTCTCTTGACGATTGAGACTCACGGTTGAACACTCCTTCTAACGACGCTCGGGAGGCTCCCTTGCGTCAACCGAATGCGGCGCACCTGGTCGAGTTCTTCGAAAAACGAAAAATCTTCCATGGGCGCCGTCTACGCTGGA
>JBAYOJ010000363.1:0-2942 GCA_041678385.1 Burkholderiaceae bacterium
ATCTTTAACCAGCCGGTGCCCCTGTGAAGACAGTATGGTCCATACATATTGTGCCCAGTCCGCCGGTTGTTTATGACTATTGGCGCGCGCCATGAGAAACAGCTGATGAAAGCGGGATACCTTAAACCCCCCGCCCGTCAGGGGGCTGGCCAGATAAAACAGATCATTGTTACCACGTGCCTTCTGGACCAGATGCCTATTCAATCGATCGGTGCGTTTGCGCACTTGGCCGGCAAGAGCGTCATCTTGCGCGGGCAGCAAAGCGCCAGTACCACTCAATATCATCACGGCTTGCAGGAGTTGCGGGAAGGAGACATTAGCGCCTTTGACAGCCTGTTCCAATTGCGCCAGCGATTGGGGCTTGTGGTTCGCCAAGGCGTTGAGAATCGGCCCGTAAACGGCTTCATGAAGATTGCCTTCGCCTATGCTGCCGGTTACCTTCATACTGACATCAGCGCGAGGCTGCACCAAAATGACTCGCTCGGCACGCAGCAATTCGGCTTGTTCCAGCGTACTCAGGGGGCGAGCACCCTTGACCCAGTAATCTTTGCGGAACTGTTGATTCACGCAGAAATCTCGTACGGTTTGCCTGAACATGGCATCGGGGATATCCGTGAGCAGGGCTTGTTGCTCAGCCGTCAGGTTGATGGCATCGATGGCGTCGAGGTAGTGGGCCGAGCATGCCCACTGCACCTTTGCCGACTCCAGCCATTGCGCCATTTTGGCAAAGGCCATCGGCTGCCAGTCGCGGTTGAAGTACTCATGCGCCACATAGTGGCGGTTCTGTTCCTTGATCTTTTGAATGCGTTCGGCAATCTGCGGGTTCGCCCTGGCATACAAAGGGTTGGCCGCCAGCAATTGCTCAACAAAGGCCAGTGCGCTGTCGATGCGATTCACTATGCCCGCGCCATCAGCCCCCAGCACTTCGGCGTGTTCAGTCAGCAAATCGCGCATGGGTGCCATGGCCGCCCAGCCCGGCTGGGTGTTGTAGCTGATATACAGCACACCGCCCACCTTCAGCTTGCGGCGCAAAAAGTCCACAATCACCGACCGGTTCTCGTCGCTGATCCAGCTCCAGATGCCATGCAGACCAATGTAGTCGAACTCGGGTAGATCAGTACGGGAGCAGAATTGATCAAAAGCTTCGTCAAACCACTGGGCGCCGGCCCCGGAAGCCAGTGCCAGCTCTTGCGCAAACGCCGCCTGCGAAGGATTGAAATCCGTGCCGTGCCACTGCACGACCGACGCGGCAGCATGCAGGTTAGCGCTCATCCCCTGGCCAAAGCCCAGTTCGCATGCGGTGCCCATCTCAGGCGGTACCAAGCCTGCATTCAGAAATGCCAATCGGACCCGCAAGGGGTTAAGTTCGGTGTAGTAGCCGTAGGTGTACCCAATGTCGGCGACATAGCCGGCGGTCCAGTCAGTCATGAAGGGAGTCCCTGATGTTTGTTTTATGTATTCCGACCGAGTTTACTAAGAAATAAACGCTCGCTTCCGCGCGGTCGAGCATCTTCCGGGGCACTCCCAGCCCGTCTAGCGGAAAGAAGGCTTTCAGGGGTGAATGGGTCGAGTCCCGACTTGATACAATCTGTCGGCCCAGCCACGCAGCCCTTGCGGCTTCCCTGCTTTCCTACCTTTGATGAATCGCGCCGCCCCTCACGCTTCCATCGCCAACTATCGCGCCGACGTCGATGGCCTGCGCGCTGTGGCCATTTTGCTGGTGCTATGGTTTCACGCCTTCCCCGACGCCTTGCCTGGTGGCTTTGTCGGTGTGGACGTGTTCTTCGTGATCTCAGGCTTTCTGATTACCGGCATCGTATTGCGCGGGCTGGATAAACAGGCGTTCAGCTTCGCGCATTTCTATGCCCAGCGGGCTCGCCGGCTGCTGCCCGCGCTGATCGTAGTGCTGCCTGCCACCCTGGCCGCCGGCTGGCATTGGCTGTGGCCTCTTGAGTACGAACAGCTTGCCACTCATACGGCAGCCGCCGTCGTTTTCGTTCTGAATATCGTGCTCTGGACGGAAGCGGGCTATTTCGATGTCGCCACCGAACTCAAGCCGCTGATGCATTTGTGGTCGCTGGGCATAGAAGAACAGTTCTACCTGCTGTACCCCTGCCTGCTGTGGCTGGCCTGGCGAGTCTGGCGCAAGCCGGTCATCGCCATTGCGGGCATGGCGCTGGTGTCGTTTGTCGCCAGCCTGCTGTGGCTGCGGCATGACGCTACCGGAGCATTCTTTCTACCCCATACCCGCTTCTGGGAGCTGGCGCTGGGCGGCCTGCTGGCCTGGTGGCTGCATCGTAAGGCGGCCGCTCCCCAACAAGACATGCACGCCGTGCCCGGCCTCGGTCGGCAGCTACTGCCCTGGGCCGGCCTGGCGGCCATCGCCACCGCCGCGCTTGTATTAAGCCCCAGCACGCCCTACCCGGGCACAGCCGCACTGCTGCCGGTTGGCGGCAGCCTGCTGCTGATTGCCTCCGGCCCGGGTACCTGGGTGAACCGTCACGTGTTGGGCTGCCGGGGCATGGTGCTGGTGGGGCTTATCAGTTACCCGCTGTATTTGTGGCACTGGCCGATTCTGTCGTTCATGCGCATCGTGCAGACCGACACGCCATCCTTCATGATGCGCTGCGCGGCCGTCGCCCTGAGCATCGCGCTAGCGTGGCTGACTTTCCGCTATGTCGAGACACCACTGCGTTTCGGACCCCGCCGCAACGTTCGCCTGGCCAGCGTCGCCACCACGGCCTGCGTCGTTGCACTGGCAGCATGGACCGTACGGGTAGCTGACGGCTTTCCCCAGCGCCTGCCCGCCGAAGCTGGCGCGCTGCTGGCCTACCAGTACGACTATCAGAGTGGCTATCGGGAAGGCACTTGTTTTCTACGCCCCGAACAGGGCGCCGATACGTTCTCTCAGTGCGCCGATACTTGGGCCGCTGATAAGCCCA
>JBAYOJ010000364.1:0-2938 GCA_041678385.1 Burkholderiaceae bacterium
CCCCGTGGCGGTCTGCGAAGGATGACAGGGGCAGGGTGAGAGGTGCGTTCATGATAAAGCTCGGTATAGGATGAGACCAACGGCGCAGTGCGCCGATCTATTCATCCTATTGTGCAGGGATACAGCCGGCATGAGCTATTGAAATGACATGAGAGAACTTATGTTTGCAGCATTAAATTCTTTTTATTGATATTTTTTTGAACTATTATGTTTCTCTGGGGCGGCGTGCTATTTTTCTGACGCTGCTGCCCAGGCTGCCGCCGGGCGTGCAGGCATCTTCCCCGAGCCCGGTTTCTCACCTCACAGTTTGCACATGAAGCAGAAAATCAACCTGGATGCCATCGACCTGCGTATTCTCGACGAATTGCAGCGCGACGGGGCGTTGAGCAATGTCGAACTCGCACGGCGGGTGCACTTGTCGCCTTCGCCCTGCCTGGTTCGAGTCAAGGCGCTGGAAGCCGCTGGCGTGATTTCGCGTTATGTGGCGCTGGCCGACGCTGCTTCGCTGGGGCTGGGGCTTAACGTTTTCATATCCATCAGCCTCAAGTCGCAGGATAAAGAAGCGCTGGCCAACTTTGAAGGTAGTATCGCCGAGCACCCTGAAGTCATGGAGTGTTATCTGATGACCGGCGATTCCGACTACCTGATCCGCGTGGCCGTGACCGATATTTCAGCCCTGGAACGTTTCATCCTTGACCAACTGACCCCCATTCCCGGCATAGAAAAAATCCGGACAAGCTTTACCCTGAAACAGGTGCTATACAAGACGGCGCTGCCCTTGCCAAGTTAGCGCAGAATAAATGCAATAAATGGGGTCAGACCACGATTTCCGAGAAATCGTGGTCTGACCCCATTTTACGTGCCTTACTTCCCCAGTTCTATATAGAACTCTTCATCGATGAGCGTGCGTGATACCGGTGCGAACAGGTCTTCCCACATGCGGTGAGGGTCGCTGAAGACATCCCGGGACAATTCGCGGTCGCCCGCGACGACCTGGAGATAGTCCAGGGCCCCATCGACGGTGAAGATGTTCTCGGAATAGAAGATGCGGGTCCCCAGATGTTCTTTGCCAATGGCCGAGGCAACAATGGCGGTTTCCAGGTTGTTGCGTCGCGGGGTCATGGGGCCGGTGACCACCGCCACCACGTTCGCCCATTCTTCCGGCGTGGCATCGGCCCTGACCTTGGCCAGCGTATTGCGCAGGCTGTGCACGTGCGCCTGGCCCACAGAGTCGGCAAACTGGGCAAGCAGGGGTTCGCTACGCCCCAGGGTAGCGGCGATCTGGGCGGTCGTTATTGTGCGATCAGCCAGCACGCGCCGGGTTGCGTCGTCGAGGAGGTCAATGATTTCACGGGCCAGCTTGCGCTCGGCAGGGCTTAGCTGGGTCTGCCCAAGCATCTGCCGCGCCAGGCCAAGGTTTTGTCGGAAGGCGTCGGCTTGCGCCCATTCGGTGGCTGAAGGGGCGCCATGAGCCAGGCTGCCCATCAGCCCATGAAAACCCAGCGCGGCATGCACAACGGCTCGGGCATCCAGATAATGCCGCTGCGTGGGCACGGAATAAAGCCGTCGCTGTGTGCCACGTACGGTGGTGATGGCGTGGTTCTGGATCACCAGCACCAGGGGCAGGGCTTGCAGCACCTCTTGAGTGCGCTGATGATAAAGACTGCGAAAGTTGGCGTTCAGCGCTTCAATGGTAGTGGCGGTATCCCTGGCGTAAGCCGTAAACGGCATCAGCCCGACGACCAATAGCAATATAGGGGACACAATATGGGGGACAGACCACGATTTCGCGCTGCGAAATCGTGGTCTGTCCCCCATATTGCCTATATTGTTGCTCTTACTATTACTCACCGATATCCTCATTCCAGAGTTCAGGGCTGGCCTGTATGAACTGGCGCATTAGCGCGATGCAGGTTTCGTCCTGTAGTACTTGTAGTTCCACACCATTGGTGCGCAGTAGTTCCTCACCACCCATGAATGTTTGGTTTTCGCCGATGACCACTTTGGGGATGCCATACAGCAGTATGGCGCCGGTACACATCGGGCAGGGTGACAGTGTCGTATAGATGACCGATTCTTTGTACACCCGCGCGGGCAGGCGGCCGGCGTTTTCAAGGGCGTCCATTTCGCCATGAAGAATGGCGCTGCCGCGCTGCACGCGCCGATTATGCCCGCGCCCAATGATGCGGCCCTGATGCACCAATACCGACCCGATGGGAATGCCCCCCTCGCCCAGGCCCAGGCGGGCCTCGTCGATGGCGGCTTGCATGAATTCGTCCATGGTGTCCTTTTTTCTTGTTAATGGGTGTTGCCGGCCCTGGCCCATGCGGGCAGGGCCGGCGACCAGTGGCTATCGGCCTGGATTAGAAGAAACCGAGCGCCTTGGGGCTGTAGCTTACCAGCAGGCACTTGGTCTGCTGGTAATTGGCCAGGGCCATCTTGTGGGTTTCGCGGCCGATGCCCGACTGCTTGTAGCCGCCGAACGCTGCGTGCGCCGGATACATGTGATAGCAGTTGGTCCAGACGCGGCCGGCTTCCACCCCGCGGCCGACGCGATAGGCGCGTGAACCGTCGCGGCTCCATACGCCGGCGCCCAGCCCGAAATACGTATCGTTGGCGATGGCAATGGCTTCTTCCTCGTCCTTGAAGGTGGTGACGGATGCCACCGGGCCGAAGATTTCTTCCTGGAAGATGCGCATATCGTTCTTGCCCAACAGCAGGGTGGGGTTGATGTAATAGCCTTCTTCCAGCCCCCCTGTGAGTTCGTTGCGCCCGCCGCCCGTCAGGCATGTGGCGCCTTCTTCGCGGCCGATATCGATATAGCCCAGAATCTTGTCCATCTGCACTTTGGAAACCTGCGCGCCAACCATAGTGTCGGCGGCAAGCGGGTTACCGGTTTTCATTTTCTGCACCCGTGCGATGGCTTTTTCTATGAAAC
>JBAYOJ010000365.1:0-2924 GCA_041678385.1 Burkholderiaceae bacterium
ATAGACCCGCAGTTCGCGATAGTCAAGATCGGCCATATGCGTACACACCTGGTTCAGGAAGTGACGGTCGTGGCTGATGATGATCATCGTGCTCTGGTAGCCGTTGAGCACGCCTTCCAGCCAGCGTATCGTATTGATATCCAGGTTGTTGGTGGGCTCGTCCAGCAGCAGTACGTCGGGGTTGGAAAACAGCGCTTGCGCAAGCAACACCCGCAGCTTCCATCCGGGCGCGATTTCGCTCATGGGCGCCTGGTGCTGTTCAACGGGGATTTCCAGGCCCAGCAGCAGTTCGCCGGCCCGGGCTTCGGCCGTATAGCCGTCATATTCCGCAAACCGGGCTTCGAGCTCGGCCGCCTTCATGTAATCGTCTTCGGTCGATTCCAGGTCAGCGTAAATGGCGTCACGTTCCGCCATCGCGGCCCACATTTCCTGGTGCCCCATCATCACGACATCCAGCACGCGCACTTCTTCGTAGGCAAACTGGTCCTGGCGCAGCTTGCCCAGACGCACACCGGGATCAAGTGCGACGTTGCCGGAAGAAGGTTCGAGGTCGCCGCCGATGATCTTCATGAAGGTCGACTTGCCCGAACCGTTCGCGCCGATCAGACCGTAGCGGTTGCCTTCCCCGAACTTGACGCTGACGTTCTCGAACAGGGGCTTGGCGCCGAACTGGATGGTTAGGTTGGAAGTGGTTATCACTGGATGATGGGCTCTATAAAGGGTAAGGTGAAACCCTATATTTTAGCCCACGCGCTCAGTGATGTTCGCGAAGCAGCAAATAAGCCATGCCGGCTTCCGTGGCCACGCCCACTTGCGCCCCAATGGGCAAGGTCGCCTTCACCTTGACATGGCCATAGGGCAAACCGGTAATCACAGGTACCCCGGAGGCTTTGCGCAGCCAGGTAATGACGGTATCCATGTCATAGCCGTTGTCATGTGCAGCGAGCCGGTATTCGGTGAACCGACCCAGCACGATGGCCTTCTGACGCGCCAGCACACCGGCGTGCAGCAACTGGCTGAGCATGCGTTCCACCCTATAAGGGTGCTCGCCGACATCCTCAAGAAACAGTATTCCACTGTCGATCTGCGGCAAAAAAGGCGTTCCTGCCAGCGAGGCCACCATGGCCAGATTTCCGCCCCACAGAATGCCGCGGTCATCCACGGCATCGGAATCGGGTGATTCGAAGCTCAGCACTTCGAGTTCATCGCGCATGGTTTCAGTGAACAGATCGGCGGTGAGATCATCCAAAGCCTTCTGGCCGAAATCCGTGACGGCGGCGGGCCCGGAATAGCTCACCGCACCCGTCTGGGCCAGCAGCGCCAGACTGAAGGCCGTGAAATCGCTATGACCGATGAAAATCTTGCCGCTGTCGGCCACGGCCGCCCAGTCGATCTGATGCAGCAGGCGACTCAGGCCGTAGCCACCACGCGTCGCCATGACAATCGGATGCTTCTGCTTGCAGGCCCGCTGTATGGATGCCAGCCGCTGCTTGTCCGTGCCGGCAAACCGCTCGTGCACTGCTAGGGCCGTACGATCCACCACGCTGCGAAAACCCAGCCCGCGCAAACGTTCACGCGCTAGTTCAAGGGCGGCAGGGTCAGCCACCGCAGCCGAAGGTGAAATCAGGTAAATGCCCTGGGGATTGCGATGCGAGTGATCATGCGCGTGCGGATGATCTTGATGAGGGTCGTGGTCGTGAGCGTGATCGTGTACATGCATGTCAATCTGAACCTGCGTTGTTAAACCCCGGGACTTGCGTTGACCTGCTCAGCGCCTGCGCCAGCCGTGTTAACGAAGTGGCTGCTCTCGGGCGATATAAAGCAGGGCATCATACACGCCAGGCGGCCGCCTTGTCAGAAACAGCCAACCCTTCAACAGGGCTCGCTTTCGTCCCTCCGTAACCGCCTGGCTTCGCGCGCGGCCAACCGCCGTTCCCGGAAAAAACCCTGCAACAGGGCAGCGCATTCTTCAGCCAGTACCCCGCCTATCACGGTCGTTTGATGATTGAGCGCCGACACGGCGGGAATATCCAGCACGCTCCCGCAAGCGCCTGTTTTAGGGTCACGCGCGCCGTAGACCACGCGTGCCAGACGCGCATGCAGCATGGCGCCCATGCACATCGCACACGGCTCAAGCGTGACGTAAAGCGCAAGACCCGGTAAACGATAATTTCCTTGGTGCGCTGCAGCATCGCGCAAAGCCACGATTTCGGCATGGCCGCTAGGGTCGTGATCGGCAACGCAACGGTTATAGCCCCTGCCGACAAGCTCGCCCTTCGCGTTCAGCACCACCGCACCTACGGGCACTTCGCCAGCCCGTGCTGCGGCCCGGGCCATATTAAATGCTTCCTGCATGCCGATGGCATCCATTTGAGCCAGAACAAGGGCATCGTCAATATTGGGGTTTTGAATAGGGCCATTCCCTTCAGACATACACTACACTCGTGAGCAGCAGCGAAGATCGATGCGGTAACCGAAGTCGAAAACCGGAAGTTTAGCCTCGGATCGGCCCCCTACGGCATCACGCTACACTCTGATGTAACATTCAGACACCTACAATTCAATATTTTAAGTCAGGAGGGTCTCCAATGCTGGGTCGTATCGCCATCCATCTAAGCAATGACAACGCCTGCGCCCGTCGTATCGACACCGGGCTGCAACTCGCCAAGGAACACGGTGCCGAAGTCATCGGCATCTATCCCAGTGACAGCAGCATCGGCCACTACTACGATGAAAGCATTATTCCATCAGACGTTCGCAACATGTTGCGTGGCCGCCATAAAGAACATCGCGAATCCATACAGAAGCTTTTCAACGAAAAAGCCCAGGCAGCCGGGGTCAAGGCAGAGTGGCGCTCCCCCGAAGGCGATCCCGACGAAACCCTGGCCGTACATGCGCGTTATTGCGATCTCCTCATCATGAGC
>JBAYOJ010000366.1:0-2905 GCA_041678385.1 Burkholderiaceae bacterium
ACAGTTCACCTTGATCGACTCAAAGCCGACGCGGCGGGCTTCTTGCAGCCCGTCCAGGACGTCCTGCAGGCGGTCGCGCCGCGTGATTTGCTTGAAGGTTTCGGCGTTGAGGGAATCCAGGCTGACATTCAGCCGCCGTATGCCTGCCTGTTTGAGCTCGGCGGCGTAGCGCGCCAGCCGGGTGCCGTTGGTCGACATGGCCAGGTCGCGTACATCAGGCATGGCGGACACGCGGGCAGCAAGATTGGCAACGCCACGGCGGGTCAGGGGTTCGCCGCCGGTCAGGCGGATCTTGCTGACGCCCAGATCGACGAACAAGCCGATGAGCCGCGCCATTTCGGCGTGGGTCAGCCAGTTGGCGGGTTCTTCGAAGCCCTTGAAATCTTCAGGCAGACAGTACTGGCAGCGCAGATCGCAGCGGTCGGTGACAGAAACGCGTAGATAGTCGATGCGGCGGGCAAAACTGTCGACCAGGCTGCGTGCGCCATCGCCAGCCTGCCGGCGCACGCCTGGCCGATTTTGGCCTGCAGAGGGGGACGTGACCCGGTCGGACATCGCTATTCCTGATTTGACCCCCGGCCGGAAAGCCAGGGTCTTCATGAACTCACAGCTTACCAATCCTGCGGGAGCTTTTCCACTGTGGAGCTGACCGAAATCATCCTGCGCCAAAATTGGCGGTTGCTATACTCGTCAACGTAGCAGCCATCGCTATTGCACCGGTTTGGCGGCCTCCTGTCGCTGGCCTTCATGCTGGCAGGTTCACCATGATCACGATCACCTACTTCGGCTCTCTCAAATTGTTGCAGCCTTCGGGTATGGAAACCCTGCCCTGGCCGGGTGGCACGACGGACGAGCTGCTTATTCAGTTGCGGTCGCGCGGCCCTGATTGGGCCGAGGCCCTGCGCCCCGACCGGGTCTTCAAGCTGGCCTTGAACCGGCAACTTCTGCATACCGTGGCGCCAATTGAAGACGGCGACGAGGTGGCCATTCTGCCACCGGTAACCGGGGGCTGAGCGGTGTACAGCGTTCGTATCCAGGCCGAACCCATCGTTTTTCCATTGGCCGATGAACAGGCCCACGAGCGCTGTGGGGCTGAAGTGCGCTTTATCGGCAAGGTGCGTAACGATGCGCGCAGCGCGGCACTGGAATGCCTGGTGCTGGAACACTTCCCAGGCGTCACCGAATCCGAGATCGAACGCATCATAGGCCTAGCGCGCCAGCGCTGGTCGCTGCAGAAAGCCAGGGTCGTCCATAGAGTGGGGCGGATACACGTCGGCCAGGATATCGTCGTCGTGGAAACCGCCAGCGCGCATCGCAGCGATGCCTACGAAGCCAATGTGTTCATCATGGACTACCTCAAGACGGAGGCGCCGTTCTGGAAGCAGGAATGCTTTGCCGACGGCCAATCGCATTGGGTCGAAGCCCGCGCCAGTGATCAAAAGGCCGCGCAGCGCTGGCAGGCAGAAGTAGCGTTGAATGGTTCGCCGGTACAGGGCAGGCGCATTGGCGCCTTGATACTGGCGGGGGGCGAGGGCAGCCGCATGGGCTATCTCAACAAGGGTCTGCAGCCTTTGCACGGGCGGCTCCTGGTACGGCATGTGGCGGACGCTTTACGCCCGCAGGTCGACTTCCTGGCCATCAGCGCCAATCGCGACCTGGCCGCCTATCAGGCCCTGGGCGCGATGGTGATCCCGGACGACCCGGCATTCGGCGTGCAAGGGCCGCTGGCTGGCATTCTGAGCGCGGCCGGCCACTTGCCACCCGATCTCGATGCCCTCATGGTTGCGCCCTGCGATACTCCCCTGTTGCCCGCCGATCTGGTGCCGCGGCTGGCTGCCGCCCTGTTCGCACCGGGTGGCCCGCCTGCCGTCGTGGCGGCCACGGCCGGGCAAAACCACTATAGCGTTTTCATGTGTCGCCCGGGCTTGCTGCTCAGCCTGATCCCTCGCATACGTGTAGCGTCCGATTTCAGCTTGCGCGGCTGGCTGCATGCCGGTGGCTGCGCCAGCATCCATTTCGATGATGAACAGGCCTTTACCAACGTCAACGACCTGCCCGCGCTTCAGGCCTTGCAGGCCTGATTCCGGGCCGCACGCGTGGCTTCCGACGAATCAACTTTCTTGAACTGTGTGCCTCGATATGTCCGACCTGCTTGACTACCATGATGCCCTCAACACGCTGCTGGAAACACACGCTCCTGTGGCGGGAACCGAGACGGTCGGGCTGGAACAGCTGGATCGCCGGGTGCTGGCGCAGGATGTGCTGGTGCAGTACGACGTGCCCGCCTTCGACAATAGCGCCATGGATGGCTATGCTGTTTGCGGCAATGATTGCGACAGCTGGCAGGTGGTGCACCGGATCGCGGCAGGGGATGCAGGCGCCGGCCAGCGCCTTGAAACCGGGCAGGCCGCGCGCATTTTTACCGGCGCCCCTGTCCCGGGGGGTGCCACCGCCGTGCTGATGCAGGAAAAGGTCAGCCTGGATGTAGCCAGCAACCGCATATCGCTGCCGCCCGCGTCCGATGGGGCAGCGGGGGTGCGGCAGGGTTTGAATATCCGCTACCAGGCGGAAGAGCTGCAGCGTGGGGCAACACTGCTGCCGGGCTTCCAGCGCCTGGCGCCCGCCGCCATCGGCCTGCTTTCCGCGCAAGGCTATACCCACGCGCCCTGCGTGCCTCAGTTGCGGGTGGCCGTGTTTTCCAGTGGCAATGAGCTGGTCGAACCCGGTCAGGAACTGCAGGAAGGGCAGATCTACGACAGCAACCGTCAGATGCTGGCCGCCCTGTTGCGCGCTCAAGGTTTTGCCGTGCACAACGGCGGCATTCTGCCTGATAAGCTGGCGGCGACACGCGCGGCGTTGCGGCAGGCAGCGGGCAATAACCACGCCATCGTCTGTTCCGGCGGCG
>JBAYOJ010000367.1:0-2881 GCA_041678385.1 Burkholderiaceae bacterium
AAACGGCTCAGCCCGAACAAGTACCATACACCGACTATAAGCTAAACGGCTTATCTGGCTCCTTCTTTTAATACGCATAATGTACATTATGTAAAGTCAAATGGATTCAGATTCAAAAAGTAAGACGCAGCCCCAAGCCCTGCCGCGCGCCGGTACCCACCTCAGGCCAGCGCGCGGTATTCCGAGGGCCCGTAAAACTACGCAGCCAGGTTACGCACCAGACGACCTGGCAATTCGCCTGTCGGCACACCATTGCGATACGTGATCGTGCCATTGACCATCGTGGCGACATAGCCTTCCGCCGTCTGTGTCAGGCGGCGTCCGCCTGCCGGCAGGTCGAAAACAGGCCGTGGCGGGTGCAACCGCAAGCCGTCGTAATCGATGATGTTGATGTCGGCTTTCAGCCCTTCAGCCAGCAGCCCGCGATCAGGCAGGTTCACTGCCAGCGCGTTGTTGCGCGTCAAGCGATTGACGGCCCATTCCAGCGGCACTTTGCCCGTGCTGCGATCCCGAGTCCAGAATGACAACAAGGAAGTGGGGTAACTGGAATCGCAGATCATGCCGTAGTGGGCGCCGCCGTCCCCCAGCGCCACCAGGCTGTGCTCATCGACCAGCATTGTGCGCACCGCCTTCAGGTTGCCTTCTGCGAAATTCGACGAGGGGCTCATCAACAGCGCGTTGCCCTCGTCTTCCAGCAGCAGGTCGTAGGCTAGTTCCGCAATATCGATGCCTCGCTGCGCGGCCTGCTCGCCAAGCTTCATGCCGGGCCCGGGTTCGTAATTTGGCGGATCACCTAGGGAAAATGCATTGTTGTAGTCGGAAATCATCGTGATATAGATCGGATTGCTGTGCACGGGTGTTTCCGAAAGAATGGCCTTGCGGCGTTCCGGAACCCGCATTGCCGCAACCCGCTCGGGCAGCGGCAGATCATGGATTTCCATATAGCTGGGGTGGTAACGGAAAGGATGCAGCGAAAGGCTCAGACCGAACAGCAGGCCCACTGGGCGCGGAAACACCTGGGGCTTGATCGGCAAGCCGTCGGCCTGAGCCTGGCGCGTCAGTTCAAGCATCTCTTCGTAGAGGTTCAGACAGGTCGGCTTCTGCAGCAATGTATAGCTGACAGAACGGCCGGAAGTGGTGGCAATTTCGCGCAGCAATGCCATTTGCCTGGGCGCATCGGCTTCGCCGTAGAAACCATCGGTAATGATCTGGAATACGCCGCTATCTGCTTCGCGCAGCCCTTGGGCCAAAGCCAGGACCTCGGCGTTTTCTGCTCCTATGGATGGCGCCAGTTCGCCGTCTACGGTGCGATGCCCCAAATGCTGCGAGCTGCTGACACCGATGGCGCCGGCTTTGACGGCATCACGCACGATGTCCGTCATTTTCCGCAGCTCTTCAGGCGTGGCGGGCTCGCGCCGTTCGCCCCGTTCGCCCATGACATATACACGGATCGCGCTATGGGGGACCTGAGCGGCAAAGTCGATGTCGTAATGACGATCTTGCAGGGAATCCAGGTACTCAGGGAAGGTTTCCCAATTCCAGGGAATACCTTCGGTCATGACGATTTCGGGGATATCTTCCACCCCTTCCATCACACGTACCAGTGTTTCACGTTGTTCTGGCTTGCATGGCGCAAACCCGACGCCGCAATTACCCATCACGGCAGTCGTGACGCCATGGTTCGAAGATGGCATCAGGCGATTTTCCCAGGTGACCTGGCCATCGTAATGCGTGTGGATATCAACAAAGCCGGGGGTCACCAACAGCCCTGCGGCGTCGATCTCTTCCCTGCCCTTTCCCGTGACCGTACCGATACGCGCAATCTTTCCACCGGATATCGCTACGTCAGCGACGCGAGCCGGCCCACCACTGCCATCCACCACCTTGCCGGACCGTATCACCACGTCAAATTCCTGCACCATGTCATCTCCTCCGAAAAATATGCATACACGCAGATCAGGCCGCTAGTTCCAGGATTTCCAGTACCTGTTCGGGCCCATTTATGGGTCTTGGGTTGCGAGGCACCCATGCAGTCGCCATTGCATGCTCGGCAATGTCGCGAAAATGATTGCGGCCTATATCCAGACCGGAAAGTCGGGTCGGCATACCGAGGTCGGCGATCAATCGCGACACCAAGGCACTGCCCTCTTCCGCAGTCCTTCCGCCCAATGCTGCTGCGATCGCTGTTTGCTGGGATCGCGTCGCAGGCAGATTCCAGCGCATCACAGCCGGCAGCATGATGCAGGACGTATGCCCGTGAGGGATGTCGAAAGCCGCGCCCAGCACGTATCCGATCCCATGGCTGGCGCCCATCGGTACGCCGCTGGTGACAGGAGCCATGGAAAGCCAGGCACCAAATTGGCAATCCAGCCGGGCATCAAGATCGTCCGGACGGGATTTGACTCGCCGCAAACCATTAGCCAGCAACGCCAGCCCATGAAGTGCCTGGGCATCGGTGTAGGGGTTTGCCTGCGTCGAACAGATGCCTTCCACACAATGGTCAATCGCCCGTATTCCTGTGGAAAGAAACAGATCTTCGGGCGTGAACATGGTCACGGCAGGGTCAAGCACGACGGCAGCGGGGATGAGTTCGGGATGCCAGAATATTTCTTTGATTCGGCTTCGTTTGTCGGTCAAGCCGGAAAGAGCGGAAAATTCCCCAGCGGATAGTGTCGTTGGCACTGCAATCTGACGAATAACCGGCGGCTGGCACCCTGCCGGGGCCTCAAGGGCTCCGTCAGGACCCCGTACGGGTCTCAATGCGTCAAGATCTTCGGCTGTGCGTATATTGTTGGCCAGGCAGAAAGGCACCGCTTTGCCCGCGTCGGTCACTGAACCGCCGCCGATCGTCACAATAAGATCGGCGTCTATATCCCGAGCA
>JBAYOJ010000368.1:0-2874 GCA_041678385.1 Burkholderiaceae bacterium
CGCGAGCGAAGGGCAGTGCACCTGCTGCAAGGGTTTGTCGTAGGCATCGTCGGTGCCGACGTTGACAGGCAGAATCGCCCAACCCAGGTCGTCAGCCACCATTTCGGCAATGCTGTAGAAACTGTCCGAGCGCCACAGCCGGGGGCTGTACGACGCTTCGTGCACGTCTTCGGCCTGCATGATGATCTGGCGGTATTTCACCAGGTCCTTCAGCTGTACGGTTTCCAGCCGGGCAAGGGGATGGTCGGTCACGACAAACACCCCTTGGGGCACCGCCCCGATATAGCGCTGCTCAAAGGAAGCGGCCATTGCGCCACGCACAAAATGGAAGGCGATATGGGCTCTTTCTTCGTCGACGTAATCGGCCACTTCAGTGGCCGTTCCGTTCAACAGGGTCAGTTCCAGGTCGGGGAAGCGTACAGACATTTCGCGCAGCAGCGTACTGGTTGCCGCATAGGGCAGGGCTTCATCCAAGGCCAGGGTCAGCCGGGCTTCGTTGCCGGCGCTGAGGGAATGCGCGCGGTTGTTCAAGGCCTCGGCCTGTCGCAGCAATTCCCTTGCTTCCAGCAGTAGCAGCTGCCCTGCATCGGTAAGCTGAGCGTTGCGCCGTGAGCGATCGAAAAGCTCCACGCCCAGATCGGCTTCCAGCAGACCGATGGCAGTGCTGACGGCAGATTGAGCCTTGCCGAGCTGACGCGCAGCCGCGCTGAACGAGCCGCTGTCGGCGGTCGTCACGAATTGTCGAAGCTGATCCAGCGTCCATTGCATGGGGGCATTCTATCCAAAGCGGGCGCGTCTTATCGACCTTATCGAGACGGCGGTGCTATGGACAGCGGGATGGTCACAGGCCCGTCGTTGACCAGATGGATCTGCATATTGGCCGCGAATTCACCACTGGCCACGAGTGGGTGCAATGCCTGGGCTTGGCGTAGAAAGTGATCATACAGAGCCCAGCCAAGTTCGGGTGGGGCTGCCTGCGTGAAACTGGGGCGGTTGCCTTTGCGGGCATCGGCCGCCAGGGTGAACTGACTGACGATGAGCAGACCGCCGCCCACATCCTGAACACTGCGATTCATGCGGCCGTCTTCGTCCGAAAAAATGCGCAGCTTGAGTATCTTGGCAAGCAGGGCGTCGGCTTCAATGGTCGTGTCGCTCTGTTCGGCGCAAAGCAGGACCACCAGACCTTGCCCGATCTCGCCAACGGTAATGCCTTCGATCACGACCCGGGCTTCCGTGACGCGTTGCAAGACAGTGAGCATGAATGTTTTCTCCTTGGAATCGACTGAACCGGCATTGGGTTGCGCTATCTTAAATGCAGGTGGGCGGGTGAGCGTCCGGCCCTGATTCCAGCGTAACCAGACTGACGGAATCCGGCGCGCAGCGCTCTGCTCGATAGCATGATAATATGCTGCCGGTTGCATATGCACTTGAGAGCATATATCATGTGCTGCATCAGCGAGGGTTGTCCGGTAATTGTGCCGCGGCAACCCTCGCTTTTACTACGCTATACAAGCAAAGCATTCATATGTCCAAGAAGCTCAAGAAGGCGACGCCGGCGTCTGCTGGCAGTCAACCGAAACGAGAAGGTAACGGTATCGACCCTAAGCCGGCCATTACTCAGGCCAGCACGGTTGCTACGCTCAAAGACCTGCGCAAAGTCACTCAGCATACCCAGGATGACCTGGCGCTGGCGATGGGCGTCGGCCAGGGCACCGTTTCCCGCATTGAGAAACGCCACGACATGCTGGTTTCTACCTTGCAGCACTACGTCGAAGGCGTAGGAGGCAAATTGCAGATACTGGCTACTTTCCCCGACCGCCCGCCCCTGCTCGTCGAGCGCCTGGGCAAAAAGGCGGCAACTTCGTCCTCCAAGGACACCAACAAGAAACCCGTCGGCTCCAGCAGCCAGGCGGTTCCCTGATTCACGATGCAAACGATACCCACACCGTACTACCTGATAGATAAACAGGCTCTGCAGCGCAACCTGGAAGCCATTGATTACGTGCGCCAGCACTCTGGCGCCAAGGTGCTGCTGGCACTCAAATGTTTTGCCACCTGGTCCGTATTCGACCTGATGCGCCAGCACATGGATGGCACCACGTCGTCCTCGCTGTATGAAGTCAAGCTGGGCTACCAGAAATTCGGCGGCGAAACCCACGCCTACAGCGTCGCTTACGCCGACCACGAAATTGAAGAAGTCATCGCCAATTGCGACAAGATCATATTCAATTCCATCAATCAACTTGAACGCTATGCGTCGTACGCACAGGGCAAACCGGCAGGTTTGCGGCTCAACCCTGGCGTCAGCCGCGCGGGTTTCGATCTGGCGGATCCCGCACGCGCCTTCAGCCGTTTGGGCGAGGGCAACCCGGAACGCATTCTGAGCGTGATCGACCGCATTGATGGCGTCATGATCCACAACAATTGTGAAAACGACGACCTCAATCATTTTTCCCAGCTGCTTGATCAGGTTGAACAGCGTTACGGTGACGTGCTGCGGCGCCTGAAATGGGTCAGTCTGGGTGGTGGCATCAGTTTCACCGCGCAAGGTTATCCACTGGCGGCTTTTTGCGAGCGTCTGCGGGCCTTTGCAGATAAGTACAAGGTGCAGGTGTATCTCGAACCGGGTGAGGCTGCCGTTCGCCATAGCGCCACTCTGGAAGTCAGTGTGCTGGACGTCGGCTACAACGGCAAACATCTGGCTGTGGTCGATGCATCAACCGAAGCGCATATGCTCGACCTGCTGATCTACCGTGAAACGGCGCCGCTGGGCGATGCCGCGGGCGATCATGAATACATGATCTGCGGCAAGACCTGCCTGGCCGGCGACATATTCGGTGAAGGCCGTTTCGAAACACCATTGCAGGTCGGCGA
>JBAYOJ010000369.1:0-2855 GCA_041678385.1 Burkholderiaceae bacterium
AGGCGCTGGCACGGCGTTTTCGAGGGCGGCGGCTTCAAGGGGCTGACCATCCGGCCCGAGCGCGGGCGCTTCTGGTTCGGGCTGCACGATGGGCGCGATAGGGTCGGGCGGGGGCTGGTTGGTCAGTGCGCCGGGAATGCCTTCCGCCGGCAGCACGCCGTTCTGGACGGCCGCGCTGGTCTGCTGGCTGCGCACCGCCGCCTGGCCCGGCAGCTGGTTGGGCCGGTAGACTTCGGAAGTCTGTTCGCGTTGCGAGAAATCGAGATCGGCGCTGACCTGGGCGCGCACGTTGCCGGTACCCACGATGGGGTTGAGCAGCGTGAGGATGCGCTGCACGGTGCGCGTTTCGATTTCCGTGACCAGATCGCGGCGGGCGGAATCGCCGTTGCCGGAACCGGCGGGCGCGGTGAGCAGGCGGCCGTTCTGGTCGACCACCGAAACGTTGTCGGCGGTGAGGTTGGGCACGCTGGAAGACACCAGCCACGAAATGGCGGACACCTGCGATTCGCTGAGCATGCGGCCCGGGTACAGCGTGAGCAGCACGGAAGCGGAGGGCGGTTGCCGGTCGCGCACGAAGAGAGTTTCGCGGGGCAGGGCCAGGTGCACGCGCGCATGCTGCACGGCATTCAGCGCCTGGATGGAACTGGCGAGTTCGCCTTCCAGGGCACGCTGGAAGTTGATCTGTTCGGTGAACTGGCTGGCGCCGAAACGGGTCTGGTCGATGAGCTCGAAACCGGCTTCGCCGCTGCGGGGCAGGCCTTGCTGGGCAAGCTGCAGGCGGGTTTCGTGCACCTTTTCGGCGGGCACCAGAATCGCGCTGCCGTTGTCGGTGAGCTGGTAGGGCACGTTCATCTGCGCCAGCGCGGTGATGATGGCGCCGCCGTCGCGGTCTTGCAGGTTGGAAAACAGGACCTTGTAATCGGGCCCGCGGAACCACAGTGAGACCACAGCCAGCAGCGCGATGGCCGTGGCCAATGCGCCCAACTGCACCGAGCGCGACAGATTTCCTGCTTTCTGGAGTACCGGAAAACGGGCCGTCAGTTCTGCCATTCGGCTCATTTACGGCCTCGGGAACTGGGGGCGTGGCACCGCACAGCTGGCTGTCGGCAGTCGATCGGCAAAGTGTACATGCGACGAAACAGAATGATGTGAGCCTGCATTATGGCCTGGGCGCATGCAAGGGCATCGCGGGAAAAACATGCGTTTTGGGTGTCTTTTATGACGTATGGAACATTTTGCAATACATGGGGGCGCCCGTAGCGGCGCACTATACACCAGACGCAAGCGTATGGCATTGCTGCGGGTCATGCCCCGATCGGGTGAAAAGCGGCGGAATTCGGGGGCAGACGGGCGTCTTGTGCGCAGTAGGGTTTGCTAATATGGATTACATTCTGTGCCCGTTGCGCATCATTTTTCATCATCACCCATGGCCATCCAGAACCTGACTGCTATCGAGAACATGCTGTCGCAGATGCGGCAAGTTGCCCAGGCGGCGGCCAATATGCCGGTGCGTTCCGACGCCGTCACGGAATCGCAAGGCGGCTTTGCTGCGGAACTGGCCCGGTCGTTGTCGCGCGTTTCCGAAATGCAGAATACGGCCACTGCCCAGGCCCAATCCTTCCAGGCCGGCGACCCGGGCGTATCGCTGAACGACGTCATGATCGACATGCAGAAGGCCGGCATTGCCTTCCAGGCCACCATGCAGGTGCGCAACCGCCTGATCCAGGCTTATCAGGAAATCGCCAGCATGCCGGTTTAAGGGGTTGCGGCGCCTTGCGATTCCGCTCCGGGCAGTGCCGTGCCAACAGCTGTTTCCTGTACCGTCTTTTCTTCCAGCGCGTAGATCCACGCCAGCAGCTCCGCAATTGCCACATACAGCTGCGGCGGAATCTGCGTATCCAGATCGACCTGCATGAGCAGGTTCACCAGTTCCGGCGATTCATGCACGTACAGGTCGTGCTCTTTCGCCGTGCGTATGATCGTGTCGGCAATGTTGCCGTAGCCTTTCGCGACGACGCGGGGTGCCGCGTCTTTCTGATCGTAGCGTACCGCAACTGCCGTGTTGCGGCCTGGGGTGTCGCGGGCTGCGTCGGTCGCGCCCGGGTTGCCGTCGCCGCCGGTGGAGCTTGCGAAGGTATTGGGCTGCTGCGGGCGGCGGGTCACGATTGAGCCCCGGTATTGTTGCCATCTTCACGCGAGATGGTGAGCTGGCTCAGAAGCAGCCCCTGCAGGTTCAAGCGCTGGCGCAGCATGTCGGTATGGTCGGCCATCAGGCTCGCGCCTTCCGCCGAAACCAGGTGCATGACGAGCTGGCTGCCGGAAAGCGATAGCCTGGCCTGCACTTCCCCCAGCCCCGGCAATTGCAGCTTCAGGCGCGTGGCCCAGCTGTCGGTTTCTTCCCCATTGCCACCCTGCGGTTCGCGGCGCTGCACCTCCCATTCCAGATCGGCGCCGGGCCAGGCTTCGCCCTGCCATGCCAGCGATTGGTTGGCGAGTGTTTCGAGCTGCTGGCGCACCAGCACATGCGTGGTTGGATCCAGACCGGACAGCGCCCCGGCAAGATGGGTGCCGGACTGCGGCGTTGCCGTGGCCGGCTGATGCTGGGCTGCGTTGCCTTGCTGGCCCGCTTGCGATGCCTGGCCGGACTGTTGGGCGGCCTGCGGGTTCTGCCCGGCGGCCGTCTCTGTGCCGGCGCGGGCCTGGCCTGCATCGCCCGCAGCGCCCTTCGATGCTTCATGGCCGGCCTGCGCCTGCGGTTCGGCGCGCAGCTGCGCCGCGTCGCGGCGCCCGAAGACGAGATCGCGCAAATGGGATTCGTAGAACAGACCGCTGCCTTGCAATGCCTGCGACAGCGC
>JBAYOJ010000370.1:0-2825 GCA_041678385.1 Burkholderiaceae bacterium
GCCGATACTGACGATTTCAGCAATCAGGCTTGATCGGACCGTGGCGTCTTCAAGCTCATGGACGAACGAGCGGTCAATCTTGAGCCTGTGAGGCGAAAGCTTGGTGACAGACTTCAGGTTGGAATAGCCGGTACCGAAATCGTCCACGGCAATCAAGAACCCCTGCGCTTTCAGGCACTGCACTTCTGTAATCAGCTCGCTGGACAGACTGTGTTCGGTGATCTCTACGCAAATATCCAGATCATCCCGGTTCGCCAGTTGCAGCGCTTCCGTGAGTATTGGAATCAGCTCATCCGGGATCACGCTTTTGGGGAAATAATTTACCGCGACACTGAACTTATCATCCCAGGCGGGAAGGTGGACCGCCAGTTCACGAATGGCTTTCCTGGTGACGGCGTGGTCCAGCCGTCGCTCCAGGCCAGCGCTTTGAATGGCTGGAATCATTTTGTCGGGCATCCACACCTGGCTGCCTTCCTTGAGCCGCGCCAGCACTTCGCAGCCAATAGGGCGCCGCGTGGCCAGGTCGAATATCGGCTGGTAGACCAGCATCAAATGCGCTTCGTCACAGAGAAAATCGACGCGGTTGTGTAGACCGCACAATCTCAATACATAGGGTGTGATGGTGCCTACCGCCAGCACCGCAATCAGCAGCGAAGCCGTGAGCAGGGCAGGCAGCAGCATGCCACTTTGCTGAATAATCATGCCCGGGCTTCGATACGTTTGCAGTATCAAGTCATGCCCCGACCGCATGCTGATCAACTCATAGCTCAGGCCATGCAGGGTGAATTTCGAATCTTCAAGCTGGCTGGCCCGTTCACGCATGCCGGCGAGCCGGCTGGCCGGCACGTTTGCATGGAGCAGCACCGGCTTATCACGGGTGCGCAGCCAGACGGCGTCAGCGCTGGCGTAGATATCGCCCGTCGCGTAGGGGCTCAGGACCACATTGAAGGGCGGGCGCTGGATGATGACGGCTACCAGCTTCTTTCCAGCCATCGTAAGCGGGATGTTGTTCAGCAGTTCCAGCCCCGCCAGCGACACGTAAACAGGGTGATCACCCTTGATCGGCTCAGACGTGCGACCCAGCGCTGTCGAGCAGATCAGGCCACGGTCTTCATTCATGATGCCGATTTCACGCAGATAGCGTGATTTCAACAAATGCTCATGCAAGTGCAGGAGATCATCGTCTTCGCATGACATCGTGTCGTGGCTGTGCAGATGGGCGAGCAGTTCAGTGCTTTCAGCTGCCAGGGTTTCAAAAAAACGTATTGCATCATCGTGCTGCTTTGCCACCCGGCTTTGATCCAGCCAGACCGTCGTCACAATGGTGGCCAGCGTCAGCCCCACGGCAACCAGTACACCCGCCCCATAGGTGAAGACCTTTGGCATCCTGGCAATTTTCAGGAGCAACCAGTAGCGAGCTCGGTGCATGTTGGTCTTCCTGGCCTTAGCAGGCGGTGGGCTGTTGCGGGTAAGTGACGGATCTTGAAGCCGCACAGTGACAATCGTATTAAATTATGTGCATAAATGACAGCGTGCGTTTGGGAAGGGTGGAAGATTGTCCCGTCAAGCGGCCGGCAATATGAGGGCTAGGATGCTCTGAATAATTTGAACGACAAGTCTGCGCCCCGGCTCAGATCAACGAGTTGCAGGTGATGCCCAAGGAACGGAAATGATCGACATCTGCAAAGCAGAGAAAGTTCAGGGCCGCAAGGTACTGGCCAAGTGGTCCTGGCAAGGCAGTTGGTGAAATAAAACCTGTTGTTCTTCGCAGCCCCGTCGGGGGCTGCATTGTTGGCTTCAGCTTTTCACGACGGATGTAAAGTCCGACCACTGTTCGATACGGAAAGCGCGGATATCTCGTACAGACTTCGGAAACCAGGCAAGATTTTTCAAGTGCTGAATTGCTGAAAACAGTTTCGCCATGTCTTCATGTTCTATCACATACAAGGAACCCTGCACCCGGTGAAAGCCATAATCAGCCAAAATAGCGCCGATTTCAGAGTAGGCTTGTGCTACCCCCTTGGGATGATTCTGCTGGGTATCGGCAACAACCAGGTCAAATGCGACTGCGTACATCAGCGAGCTTCTGGGTCATCAAGAAGGAGTTTGCGGCGATACACCGCTTTTTCACCCGACTCAACCAAGAAGATTTCGACCAGCCAATCGCCATCTTCCAATTGCTCGACAGGTTCACCGACTTCATATTTTGGGCCGAACGGCCCAAATGACTTGATAACACCGACAGGCACGGTCGGTGGCGCGATCACTGTTTGCGGCATCACAACCCCCATGAAATTGCCTGACTACAAGGCCGGATTGTAGTCCATCCCTCCATAACTCGGAGACGTAAACATACGGATTCAGCACTGACAATATGATCCACCCCTGCGATGGTACAGGCATAACACTCAGTATGAAGATCATCCCATGCCACCGTACCTTACCTATCATTACGCCGCTGTATGGTCCTGGGCGCCTGCGTTTGCCTCAAGGCTTGCAGGCCGGTACGATCCAGGCTCCCGCCGGGCTCGGTCATTGGGTAAACAGGATTCACATTGATGATGCTGCCAGAGCTTGCGCCCATCTGCTGACCATCTCTGACCCACAACCGCTTTATATTGGAACTGATGACCATCCCCTGCCGGCAACAGAGTTGTATGACGAGCTGGCAAGGATGATGAAAGTTGCTTTGCCAGCTCAGTGCCTGTTGCCCCCCACGGGCAAACGGCTATCAAATGCAAGGCTTCGCGCCAGCGGCTGGAGGCCGACGTGGCCAACGGCTTTGGAATGGTATGCGAAGACTGTCGGAGCAGAGTTCACTACGC
>JBAYOJ010000371.1:0-2820 GCA_041678385.1 Burkholderiaceae bacterium
ACCCAGCAGCCGACCGTCAATCTCACGCTGGACGCCAAGGGCGCCCGCATTTTCCGCGACGTCACCCGCGACAACATTGGCCGCCGCATGGCCATTGTGCTGTTCGAACAAGGCAAGGGTCAGGTCGTGACGGCACCGGTCATCCGCAGCGAAATCGGTGGCGGTCAGGTCCAGATTTCAGGCAGCATGACTGCCCAGGAAGCGGCAGATGTTTCGCTGCTGCTGCGCGCGGGGTCGCTGGCCGCCCCCATGGAAATCATCGAAGAACGCACCATAGGCCCCAGCCTGGGTGCCGACAACATCAAGATGGGTTTCGACTCCACCTTGTACGGCTTTATTGCGATTGCAGTGTTCATGATCCTGTACTACCGCCTGTTCGGGGTCTTTTCCACACTGGGTCTGAGCTTCAACGTGCTGCTGCTGCTGGCCATACTGTCCATGCTGCAGGCAACGCTCACACTGCCCGGCATTGCCGCCATCGCATTGACACTGGGCATGGCCATCGACGCCAACGTACTGATCAACGAACGCATCCGGGAAGAACTACGAGCCGGCCACTCGCCTCAGCAAGCCATCAACCTGGGTTTCGAACGGGCATGGGGCACCATTCTCGACTCCAACCTCACAACCCTTATTGTGGGCCTGGCGCTGCTGGCTTTCGGCACAGGCCCGGTACGCGGCTTTGCCGTCGTGCATTGCATAGGCATTCTGACATCCATGTTCTCCTCCATCGTGGGGGTCAGGGCAATGGTCAACCTGTGGTACGGCTCGCGGCGCAAACTGCAGAGCATTTCCATCGGCCAGGTCTGGAAACCCAAGGACTGAATACCGGGGGCGCTACGGCGCCTCCCCTTCAAAGGTAAGAACGCAACATGGAATTCTTCCGCATCCGCCGCACCCTTCCGTTCATGCGCCATGCTTTGGTGCTGAACCTGATCAGTGTGATCGCCTTCCTGGCAGCCGTCTTCTTTATCGCCACCCGCGGTTTTCACCTATCCATCGAATTCACGGGTGGCACCGTGATGGAAGTGCACTACCAGGAAGCCGCCCAGATCGACGCAGTCCGCAATGCGGTCAGTAGTCTGGGTTACTCCGACTTCCAGGTACAGAACTTCGGCACGTCGCGCGACGTCATGATCCGGCTCCCCATTCGCGAAGGCGAGACCTCGGCCATGCAGAGCGAAACCGTCATGGCCGCCCTCCAGGCCGCAGCACCCGATGTTGAACTGCGCAGAGTCGAATTCGTCGGCCCGCAAGTGGGCCGGGAACTCATTGAAAACGGGCTGATGGCTCTGCTGGTGGTGGTCATCGGCATCATGGTCTATCTTGGCTTCCGGTTTGAATGGAAGTTTGCCGTAGCCGGCGTGGCGGCCAACCTTCACGACGTCGTCATCATTCTGGGCTTCTTCGCTTTCTTCCAGTGGGAATTCTCGCTTTCTGTATTGGCGGGTGTGCTGGCGGTGTTGGGGTACTCGGTGAACGAATCCGTCGTCATCATGGACCGGATCCGGGAAAACTTCCGCAAGCAGCGTAAAACCAGCGTACGCGAAGTGATCGACAGCGCCATTACGCAAACCATTTCCCGTACGGTCATCACCCACGGGTCGACTCAGATGATGGTGCTGTCCATGTTCTTCTTTGGTGGACCTACCCTGCACAATTTCTCATTAGCCCTGACCATCGGCATCTGGTTTGGTATTTATTCCTCGGTGTTTGTGGCGGCTTCCATTGCCATGTGGCTGGGCGTCAAGCGCGAAGACCTGGTCAAGGCGCCGAAAAAAGACGACCCTAGCGCAGAAATCGCCTGACCCCGCACCCACTTCTTGCGGTCAAGGTTGTAATCAGGCCCACCCGCAAACCCGGGTGGGCTTTTTTCTGCCGGCAGCGGGCAGAATCACATATCCTGATCAGGCAAAGTCGGCCAGAATGAGGCGAAACTTGACGCAAGCCAGCGGCTCTGGCGCCGCAGTCGGTACAATATATGGTTTCCTTTATCGCCCCCGGGATAAACACCCGTTACGGCCATAGCCATGCAAGAAATTTCTATCAAGCGCCCCACTCGCGGCACCCCCGCGCCTGTGCCCACCGACCTGCCCCGGCCCTCCGGTCTGATTCTGCCGGAAGAACCCGAAGATACGCCCACACCCGGCACCTCGCCTTCAGATCCGAAACAGGGCGACGACACCGGGGCACCCTCTAAACAAGGCCACTCCACCGGCTCATCCCAGGCTGAGGCAGCCCAGACTGACAAGAAGGTCTTCATTCGTACCTTCGGCTGTCAGATGAACGAATACGATTCTGACAAAATGGTCGACGTATTGCGGCAGGCCCATGGCGCCCGGGTGGTAACCACGCCCGAAGAAGCCGACATCATTCTCTTCAACACCTGTTCGGTGCGCGAAAAGGCGCAGGAAAAAGTGTTTTCCGATCTTGGCCGGGTGCGCCACCTCAAGGACCTCAACCCCGATCTGGTCATTGGCGTCGGCGGCTGTGTGGCCAGCCAGGAAGGCGACGCCATCGTCACGCGCGCCCCCTTTGTGGATGTGGTGTTCGGCCCCCAGACCCTGCATCGCCTGCCGGAGCTGATTTCACGACGTCGCAACTCCGGCCAGTCGCAGGTGGACATCAGTTTTCCTGAAATCGAGAAATTCGATGCGATGCCGCCCGCCCGTGTGGAAGGCCCCACCGCGTTCGTCTCCATCATGGAAGGCTGCAGCAAGTATTGCAGCTTCTGTGTCGTACCCTACACGCGCGGCCCCGAAGTGTCGCGCCCCTTTGAAGATGTGCTGGTGGAAGTCGCCGACCTGGCCGACCAGGGCG
>JBAYOJ010000372.1:0-2820 GCA_041678385.1 Burkholderiaceae bacterium
GCCCCGCGATGATGCCCCCCAGATCATCGATGCCGCCCTGACCAAGATGTCCAAAGAAGACGAAGCAGCCGAGAAGGTGCGCGCAGGCGCCGCCGTCTGGCAGCTCAGCGGTGCTGAGGCCTCGTACGCCACCCTCGGTGTGGAAGAGATTGACGCGGCCTTCGACGACTAATGGCCTGCGGGCCGGCACGACCCGGCCTGTATTTCCATTCGATGGAACAGTCCGCGCAAAATAGCAGGCTGTTCCATTTTCTTTTTCACACTATGAAACTTGTGAAGTACCGCCGTTCACAGCCAGAACCCGCCGGGGCTAAGGTTGAAGCTTCACTTGATCCCCTCGTTCCCCGCCTCGATCCAAGCACATATCCGGAGCATTCCGAACTGGGAACCCCCTGCCCTCCATCGCTAAGGTGATGGGCGAGATTGCGCAATCCCCAAAGCAGGCCGCAAGAGCCAGCCCTTCCTAAAACACAGGAGACATGCAATGAAATTGAAACATCCAATATTCACGAAGCTTTTCGGGACGCTGTTTGCTTCGGCTGCCCTGGCTGCATCGGCCATTGCGCCTGCGCAGGCACAATCGGCGGAAAATTATCCCGATAGAGCCGTCAAGATCATAGTGGCGGCGGCCACAGGCAGCAGCCCCGATTCCATCGGCCGTCTGGTTGCCCATAAACTGAGTGAAAAATGGGGCCAGTCGGTCCTGATCGAGAACGTTGCCGGCCTGGGCGGCATCATCGGTACGGAACGCGCTGCAAAGCAGACCCCTGACGGCTACACCCTGCTTCTGAGCACCATCGGCGCCATGTCGGTCGGGGTCAGCGTCATGGACAACCTGCCCTATGACCCGGTCAAGGACTTCGAGCCGATCACCATGTCCATGTCCATGCCCAATCTGTTTGTGGTGCACCCCAGCGTGCCCGTCAAAACCGTCGATGAGCTGATCGCCTATATCAAGGCCAACCCCGGCAAGCTGCGCTACGGCCACCCCGGCGCCGGCACCACCGGCCACCTGTCGGGCGAAATGCTCAAGCAGCAGATGGGTATCGAAATGCTCGGCATTCCCTATAAATCCAGCTCCCACATGGCGACCGACCTGCTGGCCGGCCACTTTGAAGTGTTGTTCCATAATAGTTCCGTCATGCTGCCACACGTGCGTTCCGGCGCTGCCACGGGCTTGGGCGTCACCAGCCTGAAACGCGTGGCGGCCATGCCTGATATCCCCACCCTGTCGGAATCCGGCATGCCGGGCTTCTCGATCAGCGCCTGGTGGGGTTTTTATGCGCCCGCCGGTACCTCGCCCGAGATCATCAAGAAGGTCAACCACGACATCAACGCCATCATCGCGGAACCTGAAGTCCAGGCATGGATCACGGAACGCATGGGCACGCCCGGGGGCGGTACACCGGAAGAACTGGCTGCCTTCCAGGCCAGTGAAACCAAGAAGTGGGCTGACGTCATCAAGAACGCCGACATCCCCACCGAGCAGTAAGGCCACAGGCTCGTTCTGAGCAAAGCGCCGTTCCTCCTGAGCGGCTGAGGCTGCAACGGGTGCCATAGCGGCATGCACTCGTTGCAGTCCCCCCTGACCATCGACACACGACTACTGCATGACGTAGTGCGTCCTGCCTGCCGCCCTGGCATGGTCCGCTCAGCAGGCGGCCACGGGCGGCATAAGCTTATTTTCACACTATGAGAAATTGATCAATCCCACCATTCACAGTAGGGGACAGCGGGCGCTAAGGTGATGACCATGCGCCCAAGCGCCAACCTCATCCGCCATCAACGGAACAGCAACAGGAGACAGCAGTGAATTCAGACATGTCCGCCATCTGCGACATTACGATCGAGGACGTAGAGTATTTCCGCCATGGCGACGAACCGCTGCTTGCGCGGCTTTATCTGCCCAAAACAGACGGCCCTGTGCCCTTGCTGGCGGAAGTCCACGGCGGCGCGTGGTGCCGGGGGGACCGCCTTGACGAAGATGCACTGAATCAAGGCCTGGCACGCCGGGGCATTGCCGTGGCTGCGCTGGACTTCCGCATGCCACCTGCCGCCTCGTATCCCGCTTCCCTGGCCGACATCAACTACGGCGTGCGCTGGCTCAAGGCCAACGCCACGAAATGGGGAAGCCGCCCGGAACTCGTCAGCATGCTGGGTGTATCCAGCGGCGCCCACCAGATCATGCTGGCAGCGATGCGCCCGGAAGACCCGCGCTATGCAAGCCTGTCCCTGCCTGCGGGCGGCACTGCATACGACGCCCGCGTGGCCCGCGCCATTATGTGCTGGCCAGTGATCGACCCCCTGGGCCGCTACGAATATGCGCTCGCACTTCAGGCTGGCGGCGGGTCGTATCCGGCAGGCATTGATCGCGTCATTCCTGATCACATGAGCTTCTGGGGCAACAAGGAAGCCATGGCCGAAGGCAACCCGGTTCACATTCTTGCCAACAACGAAAAGGTCGAATTGCCCACCCTGCTCTGCATACAGGGCGACCAGGACCGCATGCACCCGCGCGAACACCTGGAACGTTTCATCGCCTTGTATGAAAAAGCCGGTGGCACGGTCACCATGAGCTGGTACGAAAACGAGGCTGAAGGCTTCGTCAAAACCAAGCCTGATTCCCCCGCAACAGCACGGGCAGCAGACGAAATCGCACAATTTCTTAAAGCCGGCCTGTAAGAGCCGGCGCATCAACATCACCTATGTTGTCCAGGAGACATCCATGAAACGCCCCCTATTCTCAAAGCTTTTTGCTGCGCTGTTTGCATCAGCAACCCTTGCCATGTCTATGGTTGCGCCAACGCAGGCTCAGTCGGC
>JBAYOJ010000373.1:0-2815 GCA_041678385.1 Burkholderiaceae bacterium
AACAGCCGCGTTCCCTGGCAAGCCGTTCGCGATTATGCCCTTCCGGCAACAGGTTCTGAAAGAAACTTGGCCACTTGCCGTCGGTGCGAGTCAATCGTGCGTCACGGGCGGCCGAAAGAATGGCTCGGGTCGATGCTTCGTCTGCCCCCTGGTAGCTGAGCGAAAGTGTGGGGCGTTGCGGATCATTGATGTAATCATGGTCAAACGACACCCGCAGAATGTCCCCGTATTGTGATAAGTAGCCAATGGGTTGCTTGCGGCCATTCCCACCGTGCAGATACATCCGAAGATAGCGGATGAAAGTATTCATGAACGCTTGCGCCCTATGATTTCATCAACGACGGATACAGGCGCGCTGACGCCGGGTTGTTGACTGAGTACGCGCCCGCCTGATTGAATGAAATGTTCCAGATCCTGACGTATGGCGGTGGGTACCAGCATCAGTTCCATGCCCATGGCACGAGCCATGACTTCGAGGGTGGACAGCCGGGGGTCGGTGGCGCCGGATTCGGCCTTTTGCACTGCCATACGGCTCAAGCCGGATTTTTCGGCCAGATCAGACTGGGTCAAACCCGATGCTCGTCGTGCTCGGCTTAAGTCTCGGGACAAAAAGCTCATATTAGTGATCTTTTAATGTAAAAAGATCACTAATAATATCATTGCTATGAATTAGCGCCTAGGAACAACCCATCGTTAGGCAAGACCCAGGCTTGGAAAGGCGAACCCTAACCCGCCAATACGCGCTGCGCTTCTTCCCGCACTCGTTCAGGTGCGGTGCCGCCGATATGCTTGCGGGCGGCGACACTGCCTTCAAGTGTCAGCACTTCATGGATGTCGGCCTCGATGGAGGAGTGGAAACCCTGCAACTCGGCCAGGGTGAGATCTGCCAGGTCGCAGCCGCGGGTTTCACATTCGCGCACGGCATGGGCAACGGTTTCGTGGGCGTCCCGGAAGGGGAGGCCCTTCTTGACCAGATAGTCTGCCAGGTCGGTTGCCGTGGCAAAGCCTTGCAGGGCAGCGGCGCGCATGGCTTCCGGCTTGACGCGTATGCCGGGCACCATGTCGACGAAAATGGTCAGCGTGTCACGCACGGTATCGGCGGCGTCGAACAGGCCTTCTTTGTCTTCCTGGTTATCTTTGTTGTAGGCGAGCGGCTGGCCTTTCATGAGCGTGAGCAGGGCAATCAGATGGCCATTGACGCGCCCTGTCTTGCCCCGGGCCAGTTCCGGAACATCGGGGTTCTTCTTTTGGGGCATGATGGAACTGCCGGTGCAGAAGCGGTCTGCCAGGTCAATGAAACCCACTCGCGGGCTCATCCATAGCACCAGTTCTTCCGACAACCGGGAGATATGCGTCATGATCAGCGCGGCAGCGGCGCAGAATTCAATGGCGAAGTCGCGATCAGAGACGGCATCCAGCGAATTGCGGCAGACGCCGTCAAAGCCCAGGCTGTGTGCCACGCGTTCGCGATCGATGGGGAAGGATGTCCCGGCCAGGGCGGCCGCCCCCAACGGAAGGCGGTTGACGCGCTTGCGGCAGTCTGCCAGGCGTTCGGCGTCGCGGCCGAACATTTCGGCATACGCGAGCAGATGGTGGCCGAAGGTGACAGGCTGGGCCACCTGCAGGTGGGTGAAGCCGGGCATGATGGTAGCGGCGTGTTCCAGAGCCAGGGTGGCCAGCCCTTTGCGCAGTTGACCCAGCAGGTCGATCGCAAGGTCGATTTCATTGCGCAGCCAGAGCCGGATGTCGGTGGCAACCTGATCGTTGCGTGAACGGCCGGTATGTAGCCGTTTGCCGGCATCCCCGGCCAGTTCCACCAGACGCTTCTCGATATTGAGATGCACATCTTCGAGGTCGAGCGACCAGGTGAAGGCACCGGTATCGATTTCCTGAAGAATCTGTGCCATGCCCTGTTCGATGGCGTAGCGGTCATCGGCACTGATGATGCCGGCGGCCGCCAGCATTTCGGCGTGAGCCAGCGATCCCTGGATATCGACGCGCGCCATGCGCTGGTCAAAGTTCACGGAAGCGGTATAGCGCTTGACCAGCTCGGAAACCGGCTCGGAGAAGCGGGCGGACCAGGCCTGCGCCTTGTTGGCGAACTGGTCTTGGGCGGGGGTGGAAGTGTTGTTCGACATAGTGGCCGGAATTATAAGGGACGCCCTACGGTATATTTACATGATTTGTCACTACTTTCAGCCAGAAATGCAGCAAGAGGTCGCCACCGCCCCGTTTTTCAACCATTCCACGTTCAATAAGCTGCTGCTTGATGCAGAGTGGGCCGGGGTAGCAATGGTGGTGCTCGCTGGCCTGCTGCTGCTGGTGGGCGTGGCCTTGCTGATTGCACGCGTGCTAGGCTCGGTCGCGCGGCGGGCATTGCGCATCGTGGGGCAACCTGAATGGGCCGATTCCCTGATCCGTCATCGTGTCTTTCGCAGCATTGGCTTTGCGCTGCCGCTGCTGGCGGTGCTGAGCAACCTGCCGTTGCTGGCGCTGCGGCCGGACCTCGCCAGCCTGCTGGTGCGCGTTTTTACGTCGGCGGGTGTGGTTTTTGTGTTTGTGGCGCTTATCGGGGTATTGCGTACCTGGGAAGACATTTATTCCGCCAGCAACAAGGGGCAGACGCGTTCCATCAAGGGTTATGTGGAACTCGGGCGCATTCTGCTATGGGCCGTCTGCGCCATACTGGTGGTGTCCATCATGATGGACCGCTCGCCCCTGCTGATGCTGTCCGGGCTGGGTGCGCTGTCGGCGGTGTTGTTGCTGGTGTTCAAGGATACTCTGCTGTCACTGGTGGCCAGCACGCAGATGAGCA
>JBAYOJ010000374.1:0-2815 GCA_041678385.1 Burkholderiaceae bacterium
CCTATCGGAAATCAGACATGAATCAGGAATTCCTGGACAAACTGGTCCAGACCCTTGGCAAGGACACGGCGATAGTCGACCCCGCAGAAATCGAGCCATGGCTCACTGACTGGCGGGGCGTGTACAAGGGCGGCGCCCAGGCTGTGGTCCGGCCAAGCACCACCCAGCAGGTGGCTGACTGCCTGCGGCTGTGCAATGAATACCGTATTCCCGTGGTGCCGCGTGGCGGCAACACCGGCTTGTGCGGTGGCGCTACGCCCGACGCCTCGCCCGCCAATGTCGTGCTGTCGCTGGATCGCATGAACAAGATTCGTTCTGTGGATACGATTGCCAATACCTTGGTGGCGGATGCCGGCTGCATTCTGGGCAATCTGCGGCGAGCCGCCCAGGATGTCGGCCGCATGCTGCCGCTCAGCCTGGCTGCGGAAGATTCCTCTCAGATCGGCGGCAACATTGCGACCAACGCTGGCGGCGTGAATGTCGTTCGCTATGGCATGGCTCGTGAACTGGTGCTTGGCATCGAGGCCGTCCTGCCCAACGGCGAAATCTTCAACGGTTTGCAGACGCTGCGCAAGGACAACACCGGCTACGACCTCAAACAGCTGTTCATCGGTTCAGAAGGCACGCTGGGCGTGGTGACGGGCGTGGCCCTCAAGCTGTATCCGCAGGCACAGGTGCGTTCAGTGGTGCTGGCCGCCGTGGAGTCGCCTCAGCAGTCCCTGGAACTTCTGCGTCTGATCTACGGTGCCTGCGGCGCGCGTTTGCAGGCCTTCGAATTCTTTACCGACGAGTGCCTGGGGCTGGTGCTGGAACAGGTGGAAGGGTCGCATCAACCCTTCGAAACCCGCCATGGCGGCTATGTGCTGATCGAACTCGCCGACACAGCCGACGAAGAAGCCCTGCAGGCCTTGCTGGAAGAGGTGATCGGTCAGGCGCTGGAAGACGGGTTGTGCGTGGATGCGGTCGTCTCCGCCTCGCTCGCCCAGCTAGAAGCCTTGTGGCGTCTGCGCGAGGAAATCTCCGAAGCCCAGCGTGCCGACGGCCCTCATCTCAAGCATGATATTTCATTGCCTATTGAACGGATCCCGGAGTTCATCGAAACAGCCGAGCGGCGTCTGCGTACGGTATCGCCCGATTGCCGGCTTTATATTTTTGGGCACTTTGGGGATGGCAACCTGCATTACAACGTCTCGCGTCCTGCGGGGGCCGATAAGAACTGGGCCAAAGAATGGGAAGTGCGCATTGCCGATACCGTATTTGCAGAAGTGGCCGAGTACGGTGGCAGCATCAGCGCGGAACATGGTATAGGCCAGCTTAAGCGGCATGCTTTCCATCACCACAAGGATGCCATGCAGATCAGGCTGATGCTGCAGATCAAGCAGATTTTCGACCCGAACTCGATCATGAATCCTGGCAAGCTGCTTTAAATGTCAGGGATCCATAGCGGCCTACCCTCTTCCCTGAACAGGCTTGGCGTATTAAGGTTTCCGGATGAGTACTAAACCCGAGAATTCGCCCCGTATTACTGAGGGTGCCGCTGTGGCCGCTGCGCTGCGCGACATTATCCAGCGGCATGCAGGGCTGCCCGGTGGCCTGCTGCCCGCGCTTCACGAGCTGCAGGACACGCTCGGTCACGTGCCCGACGCGCTCGTAAGCGACATTGCGCAGGGCTTCAATATTTCGCGGGCCGAAGTGCATGGCGTCATCAGCTTCTACCCGGATTTCCGCAGGGCGCCCGCTGGCAACCATATCCTGGAGGTTTGTCGGGCTGAGTCCTGTCAGGCCAAGGGCGGCGACGCTCTGGCCGATCAGGCCCGCCGCCGGCTGGGATGTGACTTTGGCGTTACCGGTGCTGGCGATGTATCGCTCGAAGTCGTCTATTGCCTGGGCCTGTGTGCGCAATCCCCTGCCATCATGCTGGATGGCCATCCGCATGCCCATGTGACGCCTGAAAAGCTGGATCATCTCCTCGAAACGGCAGGGTGCCGGCCTGAGAACCAGCCGGCACCCTGTAACCGGGCGAACGCTGCCGGCCGTCAGCCAGTTACCGTCTATGTGCCCCGCGACGCGGCGGCGCTGGCCGCGGGGGCCGATGCCGTGGCTCAGGCCATACGCCATGAAGCCGATGCGCGCGGCCTGGCAGTCACGCTGGTGCGTAACGGCTCGCGCGGCCTATTGTGGCTGGAACCCTTGCTTGAGGTAGTCACAGAACAGGGGCGCGTGGCCTATGGCCCGGTCACCGAGGCCGATGTATCGGGCCTGTTCGATGCCGGCATGCTGCAGGGCGGTCAGCATCGGCTCTTCTTGGGTGTCACTGAAGAAATTCCCTATCTCAAACAACAAGAGCGTCTTACCTTTGTCCGTGTGGGCATTACCGACCCTTTGTCGCTGGGCGACTACGCCGCCCACCGGGGCTGGCAGGGCTTGCGGCGGGCGTTGGCCATGCCAGCCGCGCAGATCGTCGACGAAGTCGTGAATTCGGGGCTGCGGGGGCGTGGCGGTGCTGCTTTTCCGACCGGCATCAAATGGCAGACAGTCCTGAACACGACAGCGGCGCAAAAATACATAGTCTGCAATGCCGACGAGGGGGACTCAGGCACTTTTGCCGATCGCATGCTGATGGAAGGGGACCCTTACGCCTTGATTGAAGGCATGGTCATTGCCGGCCTGGCGGTCGGGGCCACCCAGGGCTATATCTATGTGCGCTCCGAATACCCGCATGCCATCGCCACCCTGAATGCAGCCATTGAACATGCGAATGAAGCTGGCTGGCTGGGCGATGACCTGCAGGGCAGCGGCCGTGGCTTCCACCTGC
>JBAYOJ010000375.1:0-2807 GCA_041678385.1 Burkholderiaceae bacterium
GCTGTTTGGGCAGCAGGGCGAGAACCTTGCGGATATCGCGTATGAAGCCCATGTCGAGCATGCGGTCGGCCTCGTCCAGCACCAGCATTTCGACCCCGGACAGGTCGACGGTTTTCTGGCCAGCGTGGTCGAGCAGGCGCCCCGGTGTTGCCACCAGGATATCGAGTGGTTTGCGCAGGGCGGTGATCTGCGGGTTGATGTTGATGCCGCCGAACATCACCATGGAGCGCACCTGGGTGTGCTTGCCGTAGATGCGCACGGACTCTTCCACCTGGGCGGCGAGTTCGCGGGTGGGGGTCAGGACGAGCACGCGGGGGCGCCCGGGCTTGCGTTGACCGGCGGGCGTATTAAGCAGCCGGTGCAGAATGGGTAGGGTGAACCCGGCGGTCTTGCCCGTGCCGGTCTGGGCTGCGGCGAGCACATCGCCGCCGGCCACGACCTGGGGAATGGCCTGAGCCTGAATAGGGGTGGGTTGCGTGTAGCCTGCATCGGCAATGGCACGCAACAGCGGTTCTGCCAGACCGAGGTCGGCAAAGGTAGTGATGGAATTCAAAGAATGCTCCAGCGACGGCCTATCGCTCGGAGACGAGTGATACCAATCCAGGCTGACGATCTTACGGATGTTGAAGAGAACAAGAAAAGCTTGCTGCTCCGGGCGTGCAGACTGGTTCGCACGCTGAAAGGGGGTATTTTACAGGCAGACGCGGCTGCTGTACTCTCGCCACACGCAGTTTTTGTGGAAAACAATCATGAAGCGCCTGTTTTTGCTGATATTCCTGCCATTTTTCGTCTTATTGTCGGGTTGTGGCTACAACGAGATTCAACGACTGGACGAACAGGTGAAGGCGGCGTGGTCGCAAGCCCTGAACCAATACGAGCGTCGGGCAGAACTGGTGCCGTCGCTGGTGAACGCCGTTGACGCCTATATGGTCAACGAAAGGGCCATCCTCACAGAGGTCACGCAGGCGCGCGCCCAGGTAGGCCAGATCAAGATCAGTGTGGACGACCTCGACAATCCGGAGCTCATGGCGCGATTCGAGCAAGCCCAAGGTCAGCTGGGGTCGGCGCTGTCGCGTCTGTTGGCGGTATCTGAGAACTATCCCCAACTGAAGGCCGATGGCCTGTTCCGCGACTTGATGACCCAACTGGAAGGCACGGAAAATCGTATTGCCACCGAGCGTGGCCGCTACGTGAAAGCCGTGCAGGAATACAACGTTTACATCCGTCAATTTCCTACCCTTATTACTGCCAAGCTCTTCGGTTACGACGTGAAGGCCAACTACGGGGTGGAGCGTGAAACTGAAATCATGCGCAGGCCCGAAGTCGAATTCACACGTCCGGCTTCGGCGGGCGGTTGAGAGGGCGGCTGGTGAATACCGACCCACAAGCCAGGCGAATCCCTGCGCGCGCGCGCGGCACGGGTGCCATAGCGACTGCGTTGCTGTTGGGTGCACGGGCCGTGTCGCCCTTGGGTTCCTTCCAGGGCCTGGCGGTCGTTGTTTTGCTGTGCCTGTCCTTGCTTCAACCCGTATGGGCTCAGGAAGTACCGGTGCCCGCCTTCGAAAGCTGGGTGACAGACCAGACCGGCACACTGGATTCCAATACACGCTCGCAGCTCGAAGCCGATCTGGCAGCCCTGGACGCCAGCAAGGGTGCTCAGCTAGCGGTGCTCATTGTGCCGACGACCGGTGACGACAGCATCGAAGGCTATGCGCGCCGCGTTTTCGATGCCTGGCAACTGGGGCGGGCCGGCGTTGACGACGGCATTCTGTTCCTGGTCGCCAAAAGTGATCGGCGCCTGCGTATCGAGGTGGGCTACGGGCTGGAAGGTGCAGTTCCCGATCTGCTGGCGGGGCGCATCATCCGCGAGCAGGTCACGCCGCGCTTCCGTGTCGACGACTACTCCGGGGGTGTGGTGGCCGGCGTTGACAGCCTGTTGCGCCTCATCAATGGCGAAAATCTGCCCCCGCCCGCCAGTGGCGCCCAGTCGCAGGCGGATGACGAATGGGACGTCGAAGCGGTATTGGTGCCGCTGGCCTTCATGGCCTTCTTCATGCCGCCTCTGTTTGCCGCTTTCGCCGTTACCGTGTTTACCGCGCTGGCCTTCGGCAGCCTGTGGCTGGGGCTGGTGTTTGGCTGCCTGGCCACGCTCATCTCTCTGTTTGGCCGGAGGTTTGGGGCCGGCGGCAAAGGGGGCTCCATCCGGGCTTCCCGACGCGGCGGCGTAGCAGGTGGCTTTGGCGGCGGCTTTTACGGGGGCCGGGGTGGCGGCGGTTTTGGCGGTGGCGGCTTTGGTGGCGGCTTTGGCGGTGGAGGGGGCGGCGGCAGCGGTGGCGGCGGCGCTTCTGGAAGCTGGTAGGGGGAAACGGAATGAGCGCACCGGCATTGATCAAGGAAATGACGGGCTGGTCCAGCCTGGAAGGCCAGTGGCTGCGGCGCCGGCACTTTACTGCCGAAGTACTGGCGCTTATTGCAGAGCGCATCCGCGAATCCGAACGCGATCACAGTGGTGAACTGGTGGTGGCCATTGAGGCCGTCAGCCCTATCCATGAGCGCGATTCACGCATGCGGGCCCTGGAGGTTTTTGGGCGCCTGCGGGTCTGGGATACCGATGAACGCTCAGGGGTATTGCTTTATCTGGCGCTGGACAGACACCGTATCGAAATCATCTCTGATCGTGGTGTACCGGCGGATGCACATGAGTGGGAAGCCGTCTGTACCCGGCTACAGGCCCGCATGGCCGAAAAGCTTTATGCGGAAGGCATACTGGGGGCCATCGAAGACATTGAGGCCATCATGCGCAGATA
>JBAYOJ010000376.1:0-2801 GCA_041678385.1 Burkholderiaceae bacterium
ATCCTTTGTCGCTGTGCGCGGTGAGCACAGCGGTGCGCCCTTTGTCCTCATGCTCGAGCCGGATGTCCAGGTCGGGTGGGGGCAAAAGCGAGCCCGCCTGTTCCGGCCATTCGATCAGGACGACGGCATTTTCCTGAAGAATGTCTCGAAATCCTGCGTCCAACCATTCGCGTGTATCGCTAAATCTATAAAAATCAAGGTGATAGAAGTGTAAGCTAGAAAGATTATAGCTTTCAAGCAGCGCGTAGCTAGGACTTTTGATTCTTCCTTGTATTCCGGCAGCCCTGAGAAAGGCGCGTACAAAGCTGGTTTTCCCTGTACCCAGATCGCCGCGCAGATGGATGCGCCCGCCGGCGGGCGTGTTGTTGTGCAGCCCGCACAGCAAGGGGGTGAGGGACGCAGCCAGCGCGTGCGTGGCGTCTTCATCCGGCAATTTCAGTGAAATGACCTTAAAAGGAGCTTGTTGTGAGGGCATATTGCGGTTTCCTCAAAATGGATTGAGTTGCAACCACGTGGGGATCGTGATGGCTGAAAGCACGGTGCCCAGCGACATGGTGACCGCCACACTACGGCCGTCACCGCCCATGCGTGAGGCGAGGATATAGCTTGCCGAAGCGGTCGGGAGCGTGCTGAATAGCAACAACATCTGCTTTTCCAGCGGCGCCAGGGGCAATACGGAAATTATCACCAAGGCAACCGCAGGCATGGCCAGCAGCCGCACGGCGACCATCCAGCCCATGAGTTTCACCGCCGCTCCCAGGCCCTGTACCGACAGAGTTGCACCCACACATATCAAACCCAGAGCCAGGGCGCATGCCCCAAGCCGCTGCAGGGTATCCATGGCGAATCCCGGCAGTTCCACCCCCAGCAAATTACAGGCGAAACCCGCAAAGGTGGCCAAAATGAATGGATTGCGTATCAATTCCGATAAGATGCGGGTATCCTGACCCCGGGCCAGGCCCGAAACAGCCGCGATATTCACCAGGGGGACAGCGCAGCCAACAATCAGGGCCATGACCGACTGCCCGGGCGCCCCTGCCAGGCTGAGCGAAAGTGACAGCCCCATGTAGGTGTTGAAGCGGTAGGCGCATTGTGCAAGCGATGCATGGATCATGCGTTGTGGCTTGAACAGGGGCAGGGCCAGCCATGCCAGGGCGATGCCGCAGGCGACCAGCAGGGCGGTTGCCATTATCAGGGTCGAAGCCTCCGTAAGGCTTAGTGGGGCCCGGATGATGGAACCGAACAATAGTGCGGGAAATAAAATGTAGTAGACAAGCCGCTCGGCGGTGGTGAAGAATTCCGACCGGTAGTTCAGCAGGTGCAACAAGGCCCATCCCAGGGCAATCAAAAGAAAATCAGGAAGAACCAGGGTGACGATGCCCATTTTTTTCAGCCGCTTTTTGGTGTTGTTACCAGATAATGTCGGAATAGGCGAGAAGCTTGGCTAAAATGCGCCACCAGTTCTTCCCGTAGGGTGGAATTTTTGAACGGAGAGTGTATATGAAACTGATAAGCAACAAGTTTGCAGCACTGGCCCTCGCGGGGGGCATCGCCACCGTTTTTGGCGGTGCCGCCGCGCACGCAGCCGATTATCCGGACAAACCAATTCGCGTGATTGTGCCTTTTGCCCCGGGCGGTTCCACCGATATCGTGGCCCGTATCGTAGCGCAGGAAATGAGCCAGATTCTCGGGCAACCACTGGTGATCGAGAACAAAGGTGGCGCCGGCGGCGCTATCGGCGCTCAGGAAGCCGCTCGCGCCAAGCCCGATGGCTATACGCTTTCCATCGCCACTGTGTCCACCATGGCGGTCAACAAGGCCTGCCGTCCGGATGATCTGCCTTACGATCCTTTGAAGGATTTCGTCCCGGTGACCAACTTCGCCAACGTTCCCAACGTCATCGAAGTGAACCCCAAGTTCCCTGCCAAGAATTTCAAGGAATTCCTGAAGGTGCTGGAAGACAACCCCGGCAAGTATTCCTATGGCAGTTCAGGCACTTGCGGCGTGCTGCACCTGTTTGGTGAAGCTTTCCGTCTGGCCACAGGCGCCGACATCGTGCACGTACCTTACAAGGGTTCGGGCCCGGCTGTCAGCGATGCCGTCGGCGGCCAGATCGAAGTCCTTTTCGACAACGTGCCTTCGTCCATGGCGCAGATCCAGGCCGGCAACCTGCGTGCAATGGCCATCGCCTGGCATGAGCGCCTGGATAGCCTGAAAGATGTCCCCACCCTTGCGGAAGAAGGCTATCCCCAACTGAACCAGCCTGCATGGTATGGTTTGCTGGCGCCTACTGGCACCCCGGAAGACATCATTGCCAAGCTGCATTCCGCTGCTGCTGAAGCACTGAAGAATCCCAAGGTGATAGACGCGCTCCAGAAACAGGGTGCATCGCCGTCCGGTAACACGCCTGAAGAGTTCGGCAAGGAAATCAAAGAACAATACGACTGGGCACATGATGTCGTGAAGAAGGGCAACATCAAGCTTGAATAAGCTGCCCTCTATCGGTGCCTGATAGCGTCAGGCGTTGAACAAACACCCCGGGCATGGGCTTGATCCATGTCCGGGGTGTTTTTTGCCATATGTCGTGTGTGGTACGGAAGGCGGCGTTGAATGTTTCGATGTACAAGCGCAGTACAAGAATGCGCGTGTGCCTTGCGTTATACTCCGAGATCCGCCTAGTCTCCGTAGTTAAATGGATATAACTTTCCCCTCCTAAGGGAAGATTGCAGGTTCGATTCCTGCCGGGGACGCCATCTATTGGTGTCCCATGTCTTTGCGGTGCGGCACTTGGCTGCAGACAT
>JBAYOJ010000377.1:0-2795 GCA_041678385.1 Burkholderiaceae bacterium
CCGGCCTGACGCAGGGCCCGGGCGTGATCCACTTCCCCAGCGGCCGACGCGCTTCCGGACGAACCCACATAGGCAAGTACTTCCCCAGTGTGGTTGTCCAGGACCACCACTGCCGCATCAGTAAGCCGGGTATTGCCCATGCCCGCCAGGTGGCGCCGCACACTGCTGATAGCTTCACGCTGCAGAGGCGCATCTAGCGTTGTGATCAGTTCGCCGCCTGAGTGCCGTTGCAGTTTTGCAGCCGCCACCCGGGCGAAATGCGGTGCCAGCGATGGTTGATCCACTGCAGGCCTGGCTGTGGCATGCAGCCATTGGCGTATATAGGGCTCCAGACCGCTGCATTCCGGCTGGCCGGTGGATTCCTGCAATATCGCACAAGCGCGATCAAGCACCCGGTCCGGTTCTGCATTCGGGCCGCGCAACAGCGCAGCCGCCACCGCCGATTCGCGCTGATCCAGGCCATGGGGATGTTTGCCGAACATCACACGGGATACGGCATCTATGCCGCGCAACTCGCCCCGGAACGCCGCCAGATTCAGATAGGCTTCAAGTATCTGTGCTTTGGTCCAGGTAGCTTCCAGCTGCCAGGCGCGGCGCGCCTGATCCAGCTTCTGGTTCAGGCTGCGCCCGCCACCCGGCCGTTGCAATGAGGTATCCAACATGGCCACCAGCTGCATGCTCACCGTCGAGGCACCCCGGCGGGCACCGCCCCATATCCAGTCCCAGCCGGCTGCCGCCACGGCGCGCCAGTCTACCCCGCCATGCTCATGAAAGCGCCGGTCTTCAGAAAGCAAGACAGCCTGCCGCAAGGCCGCAGACACGTCGCCCAATGCTACCCACCCGCCCCTGCGCTCACCGTAATCCATGCGCACGGTGGCCACGGCTTCTCCATAACGATCCAGGACCACGAGATCGGATGGCTGAAAGCTCGCCCGCAGCTGTTCGAAGTTAGGCAATGAGGAGGGCCAGACCGGGCTTGCCATTGCCAACAGGCATGCCGCCGTCAACACAGCGGCATACCGGCAAGCTCGCCCACTGATCAGGCGCCCTGGCATACCACTGTGAAAGCGCGGGCACCCAAGACCCGGACGCTCACTCTGCATCGAAAGACCCAGCCTTCACCGTAAAGCCATCGTTATTAGGCAAGCGCCCGTAAAGATCGGGCCGGTACAGGGCTTCGACGCGCGTCGGCGGCAGGACGAAGCTGCCGATCGCATTCAGACGCACCGTGTAGTTCAGCTGTATGCGTCCCGCTGGCAGATAGTCGTAATAGGCACGATAAGCACTGGCACTGCGTTCGACATAGGCGGGCGGATAGTAGCCTGTCTCTTGCTCTGACAGAGGGGTGCTGGCGTCACGCCCCAGGCCCGACCCCAGTATGGCGGCGCCGGCCGGTATCGGGTCGCTCAACACCACCCAGCTGGCGGCATCCCTGGCGTGGATTTCCAGCTCGACCCGATAGACATCGCCTCGCGACCAGGCCTGGGGCGCCTGGCGCTGCACCGGTACCACCCGGCGCACGATGCGATAACCCGCAGCTTCGGCATCGACCAGCGGGATTCTGGCCTGCGCACGCATGCCCACCCAGGCACGGCCCTTACCTTCATGACTCAGATTGAGCCGCCCTTCCCCCTCAGGCCAGCGCAGCAGTGCCGTCGCTGTTTCGCCGACAGGCGGGACGTTCAGCTGCACATCAGCCGCGTTTGCCATTACCGGGTTTGTTACGGTCGTGCCTGCATTGCCGGCTGCCGGCGCCGCCCATTCAGCTTGCAGCATGCCTTCGGCCGTCTGCGCCTCGAAATGCATGGCAAAACGCCGGGTCGCCAGCAAGGCCAGCAGGTTCTCGGTGGTGATCGCCCATGCCCCCCCCGACTGAGCCGCCAGCAGCCCCTGCATCATGTGCGGCAGATCGGGCTGCCATTCCGGGCTGTCCATGACGGCCAGCATCAGACGTGACAGACTGGTCACCCGTGTTGCCATCAGACCAGGAGCCGAATTGATGGCGGCGTCGGCAAACTCCATGGATGCACCGGAAACCGACATGCGTGCCATCAGGATATGGCGCGCCTGCGCCTTACCGCGCAGGACCGCGTCCTGCGCCGGCATGCGCGACAGGATGGACAGCCAGTCCACCACAGTCGGGGTTGACCATTTGTCGGGGGCCCGGGCAAAGCTGCCCAGCATGGCCGGGGTCACCCGCCCGTGACGCGCCAGGGCTTCCATGGCCATGACACGGCGGGCATCCAGGGAAGCGTCTGTCAGGTAAGCCGCCCGTTTGATGCGGCCTTCGGCAAAGGCTTGCAAGCCGTTCAGCATGCGTTGCAGAACCTCTTCTGGAAGCTCAAAAGCCAGGCCCATGGCGCGGGCCTCGTCGGTGGCTGAAATCAGATAGGCGGTCAATACCTCGCTACCCGGCCCGGTGCCCTGAAAATAGCGCAGCAGGCCGTCGTCATCCATATGCGTGCTCAAGCGCGCAAGCACACCCTGCCAGCGGTGCCTGTCTTCCAGCGCCAGGGCCTGCGATGCGGATTGTTCCAGGCAGGTATACGGGTAGTGGGTCCACCACTCGCGCACGCCTTCCAAGCCGCCCGCTAAGGAAGCGCTGATATCCAGCACGATACCGCCGAACACGCGGCCGGCATCATCGCGCAGCGCGGCGGCCGGGGCCGCGACCGGCAGTACATGAGACGTACCCGCTTCCAGCCCCAGCAAAGCGGCCTGAAGGGTCGCCGTTGGCAAGCGCGGATCAACACGCTGGGTCAGGGCTACACTGTCTGACAGGCCGGCAGCACCCG
>JBAYOJ010000378.1:0-2791 GCA_041678385.1 Burkholderiaceae bacterium
ACATTTGCAACCGTTCCGGCAAGCAGAGCGCACAAATGACTCGGCCGGGGCAAACCTGCTGCCCCGGCCGTAAGAAAATCGTTTCAAGAATTCAGACAGTAAAGGATTCCCCACAGCCACAACTGGCTTTTTCGTTGGGGTTCACAAACTTGAAGCCTTCGTTCAGGCCTTCTCTGACGAAATCGACTTCGGTGCCATCGATGTACTGAAGACTGTCCGGGTCGACAAAAACCTTGACCCCATTCTGCTCGAACAGCAGGTCTTCGATTTTGGGTTCGTCGACGTATTCCATTTTGTAGGCCAGGCCTGAACACCCAGTGGTCTTGATCCCCAGACGCAAACCTATGCCTTTGCCACGTTTTTCAAGGTAACGGGCAATATGGCTGGCTGCCCGCTCGCTGATCGTAATACCGTTCATATGTGTATCCTCTGCTTGTCTTTGTAGTCCTGGATGGCTGCCTGTATGGCCTCTTCGGCCATCAGTGCACAGTGCTGCCGCGCTGGCGGCAGGCTCAGGGCTGAGACCAGTTGCTTATGAGTGACCGCTGCCGCCTGTTCAAGGACACCGCCGCGGATCGTTTCCGCCAGCCATGAACCTGCTGCAATCAGGGCCGGGGGCCCGTATGCCTTGAAACAAGTATCGGTGATCACGCCGGTTTCGTCCACACGCAGCTGCATACGCAGCACACCCCCGGTCTGCGCCGAACCGGCCATGCCGGTACCCACGTCTTCGGCGCCGTCATCGAACGCCCCGACATGGCGAGGCTGCTCGAAATGATCTCTTAAAGCATCACTGTATACCATGCGCATGCATGACCCCCCGGTTTTCCTGCCCCCAAAGCGGTGACAGATTGCGCAGATGCCCGACAACCCGCTGCAATTCCAGTACCACGGCATCGATTTCGGCTTCGGTCGTGTAGCGGCCCAGGCTGAAGCGGATGGAACTGTAGGCCAGTTCATTGCTGCGCCCGATTGCCCGCAGGACGTAGGAGGGTTCCTGACTGGCGGAGGTGCAGGCGGAGCCACTGGATACGGCCACACCGCGCAGCCCTGCCAGCAAGGCTTCGCCTTCGACATGACCGAAGCTGACATTCAGATTGTGAGGCACACGCCGCTGCAGGTCGCCATTCAGGTGGATTTCGTCGAGCGCCGAAACCCCTGCCCACAGGCGGTCGCGCAAAACCTGAATGCGCGGCAGTTCGCCCGCCATTTCAAGGCGGGCCAGGCGGTAGGCTTCACCCATCCCGACGATCTGATGCGTGGGCAGGGTACCGGAGCGATACCCTTTTTCATGCCCGCCACCGTGGATCTGCGCCAGCAGGCGAACACGCGGTTTGCGCCGAACATAAAGCGCACCTATGCCTTTGGGGCCATAAACCTTATGGGCTGACAAGGATAATAGGTCGACCGGCCATGCGGCCAGATCGATGGGCAGCTTGCCCGGGGCCTGCGCGGCGTCAACGTGAAACAGCACCCCCCGTTCTTTGCACACCCGGCCCAGGGCGGGGATGTCCTGCACAACGCCGATCTCGTTGTTCACGGCCATGACAGAGACAAGTATGGTGTCGGGGCGCAAGGCGGCGGCAAAGACGTCGGGGTCGACCAGACCGTTGGCGGACACCGGTAAATAGCTGATTTCGAAGCCTTGCTGTTCAAGCTCGCGGCAGGTATCGAGCACCGCTTTGTGCTCTGTGCAGACAGTGACGATATGCCGGCCACGCTCGGCATGAAATTGGGCTGCGCCCTTCAGCGCCAGATTGTTCGATTCGGTGGCGCCGGACGTCCAGACGATTTCACGGGCGTCGGCATTAATGAGGCGGGCGACTTCTTCGCGCGCATTCTCGACGGCGTCTTCGGCTTCCCAGCCATAACTATGAGTATTGGAAGCCGGATTGCCGAAGCGTTCCGTCAGCCAGGGCAGCATGGCATCGGCCACACGCGCATCGACCGGCGTAGTTGATGCGTAATCAAGATAAATCGGGCGCGACGGCATAAGATGAATAGCCCCCATCAGGCAGGATGACGGCTCAACACCGCTACGCCACGAGCGGCCAGTTGGGCCTGGGTGGCTTCTTCGAGCTGACGCATGCGCTGCTGATCGACGAGGTCTTGAAGCGAAACGGAATCAAGGTAATCGATCATCTTGCGATTGAGCGTTGTCCAGAGATCATGAGTCATGCAGGTTGGGGAATTGCCCTGGCGCCCTACTTTGCAGTTGCCCTTGCCCCCGCAATTCGTGGCATCCAGCGGTTCATCCACCGCGAAAATAATGTCGGCCACCGTGATATTGCGCGCCAGGCGAGCCAGCGAATAACCCCCACCAGGGCCCCGCACGCTATCCACCAATTCGTGGCGACGCAATTTGCCGAACAGCTGTTCGAGATACGAAAGAGAAATATTCTGCCGCTCGCTGATGGTGGCAAGCGTGACTGGCCCGCGCTGCTGACGCAGCGCCAGGTCTATCATGGCGGTGACGGCGAACCGTCCTTTGGTAGTCAGGCGCATAACGAGTTCCTTGCCCGAAAAGACTGGAAAGGCACGGCCAGAAAACCCAGTAACAATTTGGCCGTCCCGGTTTCCAAAATTATAGCAAATTCCCGAGTAATTTAATAGGTTATAGGTATCGGGAACCACCATAATGAAGAGGCCGCGCTGAAGGCGCGGCCCCGGACAGGCAAGTGTTAAGCAGCGGTCGTCAGGCAGCCTGATACTGCAAGGCGCGCTTACGAACGACTTCCATCACACCTTCACAGGCGTCTTCCAGGTAATCGAGCACTTTGCCGAAACCTTC
>JBAYOJ010000379.1:0-2789 GCA_041678385.1 Burkholderiaceae bacterium
GCCGATCTTGGACACATATCCACCCACAACATCATCCCACGCCTGAGCTCCACCCCTGGCGGCTTCCGCCGCCCTGCGCCGACGCTGGGCGAACATACCGATGAGGTATTGCAAGAGCTCGGCCGTCTTGAAGCCGCAGCCGCTCAAAAAGGTAAATAAAACTCATGCCCGACACCCATCTCTGGCGCTCCATCCTGTTCGTGCCGGCCATTAACGAACGTTTTGTCGAAAGCGCGATGCGCCGGCCGGCCGATGTGCTGCAGATCGACCTCGAAGACAGCGTGGCTCCCGACGACAAGGCGACTGCCCGCCAGCGCGTACGTAATATCGCCAAACGCTTCGCTAATGCGGGCTATGACGTTACGGTGCGGATCAACAGGCCTTGGCGCCTGGCACTGCCCGATATCGAGCAATCAGTCAGCATTGATGTGGCGGCGCTCACGCTTCCCAAGGTCCCCAATGCCGAGTATGTCGGCTTTATTGCCGAAATTCTCGACGAACTGGAAGCGGAAATGGGCCTGCCTGCCGGCCATACGAAGTTGATCGCCATGATCGAAGACGCCGAGGGTCTGGAGAACATGACCCGCATCGCCGCCGCTCATCCTCGTGTCTGCGGCATGATCGTGGGCGCCGAGGATCTGGCCGTCGACATGCGCATGGCAGTGACCGACGACTCGCTATACATTCCCAATGCAATGGCTGTTGCATCTTGCCGTCGCGCCCGCATTGCCCCTATCGGTTTTGTCGGGTCTGTCGCCGACTTCCAGGACGAAGACGATTTTCGCCAGAAAATCAAACGTGCGCGCGGCCTGGGCTTCGATGCGGCATTCTGCATCCATCCCAAGCAGGTCGAGATCGTCAACGAAGAATTCTCACCCAAAGCGGCCGACGTCGACTATGCCAGAAGACTCGTAGCCGAATTCGAGGCGCAGAAAGCCCAGGGCAAGGCGGCCTGCACCTTCAATGGTAGGATGGTCGACCTACCTGTCGTGCTGCAGGCACGGCAACTGATAACACGTCATGAAGCCTATCAGCAGCGGTCCAACCGCAAGTAAAATCACGGTTTTAAAGCAGCACTTGGCATGAACCTGCGTCAGCTTTCTTATTTCATTGCGGTCGCCGAACAGCGTTCCATCATGAAGGCGGCGCAGTTATTGCATATTTCCCAGCCCGCCGTCAGCACGCAGATAAAACTGCTGGAAGAAGAGCTGGAAGTTCAGTTGTTCGAACGTCGCCAGGACGGCACCATCCTCACCCCGGAAGGCAAGGAATTCCTTGGCTATGCGAGGGTGGCGCTGGACACCCTGGACGCAGCCAAGGCCAGCCTGCGCGCGCATCAGGTCACCGAAGTCGGCACGGTCACCGTTGGCATTCCTGGCTCGCTCAGCCCCCTGCTCACCTTATCCCTGATTGAAAAAGTCCGGCAGGAATGCCCCAACATCACCATCAAGGTCATCACCGGGCTGTCTGGCCATCTGGCGCGATGGATCATGGACGGGACAATAGATTTCGCCCTGATCTACAGTACATCCACCGTCGTCGGGCTGGATTTCGAGCTGCTGATGAAAGAGCATCTGTTTCTGGCGGTGGACAACAGCAAGGCCGACGCCGTCAAAAACCTATGCTTCAACGGCAATATCGCCTTTGCCAATCTGCGTCATGTGCCATTGGTCATGCCCAGCCGCGAGCACGGCTTGCGGTCATTGGTCGAAAAAGTGTCTGCGAACGCCGGGGTCAAGCTCAATGTGCGAACCGAACTGGACGCCCATGAGCTCTTGCTGGAACAGGTCTTGCGCAGTGCCGACGCCACCATCATGTCTCTCGCTGCCCTAAAGAACATACGCATACCGCACAAGGAAATATTCACGGCGCACATCATCGACCCGGTGATTGAACGGCGCATCTGTGTCGCCTATGCTTCCGACCGGCCCCTGACACGCACCGCAAGGCGGGTCGAGGTTATCTTGCGCGAGTTGATAAAGTCTGAATCCAAAGCCGGCTGGTGGCACTATGCCAGCATCAACGAGTAATCAGACAGGCCCTAGGAGCCTGTCGGGCTTGGAGCCTACGCAGCCCCTGAAACTTACGCCAGGTGGCGGTTCGCTGGCCGTTCGCTTATCAGACGAACCCGGCAAGGATTGGGCGATGACACTGGCCAAGCCGGTCAGGGCTTCGCGATGGCCTTCTACCAGTGCCGACATGCCCTCTTCCACTGGCAGGCTCGCCTGTGCCGAGCAGACACGTTCTTTGGTCTTGCCCGGCACACCTTGAGGGACCAGGCGCCACACGACTTCCTGCCGCACGGTATCGGCATAGATGGAGTCAAAACGCTGCACATCCAGGTAGATTTTCCAGACCGGCAAGCCTTTGGCCGCGCTGGCCTGCCCAACATCCAGCACACCCAGGCGCTGTGCAAGTTCATCGGCCAGCACGTTTCGGATCTGCGCTTCCAGTGGCCCCGCCCATAATGCCGCATTGAGCGGCACGACCTCGGCCCCCGATGAAGCGCTGCTGACAACGATCTGTGGCCTGGCCACCTGATCGGGCACGATGACCGGCTGCACACTGATGGCGTAATCGGACTGCAGACCCGAAGCCGGCTTGCCACCCGCGTCGGGGATTTGCAGCGTGTAGTACTGCGGCGCCGTTGCGGCGCAGCCAGCCAACAGCAACGCCATCAGCATCGCCTGCAGCCCCACCCTTTTATTCAAGGAAATTGTGATCTTGCTCATGGTTTCACCTCCAGCCTGTCACGGGGCGAACCGCGTATCAGCGAACTGGGTTGCGCC
>JBAYOJ010000380.1:0-2785 GCA_041678385.1 Burkholderiaceae bacterium
ACAAAAAAAAAGCGCGGGGCGCATGGAGCCGCCGCGGTGCCAGAGGCCCGCGACGGTCGGAACACCCGGCCATTCAAGACGGCCGGGGCCGGCGATTACTTCCAGCCACCGAACTTCACGAGGTCGCGCTGAGCCTGGTCTTTGGGATATACCGTGTACATCTTGCCGCCTATCCATTGAGAAAGGTCGGTCTTGGCACGGTTCTGGTTGGTGTAACCGTCGAAGTCTTCGAACTTCACCTGCCCGAATATTGTCTTGATGTCGGTTTCGGCAAGTGCGGTACGCACGCCTTCGCGCGTGAGCGGGTCGGCCCGCTTCAGGACGTCGGCCAGTACATAGATGGCGGAATAGCCTTCGATTTCGTGCTCGCCCGGTTCGTGGCCAAAAGCCTTGGTGAACTTATCGAAGAATTGATGGAATTGTTCCTGACTGCGGTCGCCATGCCAGGGGCCGGCGGTCAGCACGGTTTCAGTGAGCTTGCCCCCTTGCTTGGCAAAACCCATGATGGAATGACCACCGCCCGTACCGACGAAGAGTTCGGGTGACAGGTCTGCTTCCTGGGCAGCCTTGATGAGCTGAGTGGCATCGTTATCGTCGCCCGCGCTCATTATCACGATCTGCGGGTTTGAGGACTTGGCCTGGATCATGATGGGCTTGAAATCAAGCTGCCCTGCGGCATATTTAATGACTTTGTAGTCGATGCCGGTTTCCTTCATGTAGTCTTTAAGGCCGTACTCATAGATGGCCTCGCCATAGGCGTTATCGACGTTGATATGCACGATGGAACGCGGCTTGTTCTCGTTGAAGTATTCCTTCAGTGTATTGGGATACATGCCCGCGGTAGGGTTCAGCCGGAAGACGTACTCGTAACCTGAACGGGTTGCCAGGTCGCTGGAACCATGGTCGATGAGGTAAGGCACTTTGTTTTCTTCGGCCACCTGCGCCTCGACCAATGTGACCCCTGATGAACGCCCGCCTGTCAGCACCAGGATGTCAGGATCGGAAATGAGTTTTTCAGTGGCGATCTTGCCGATCTGGGGCCTTTCCTGGGAATCTTCGATCACCAGGACCAGTTTCTTGCCATTCACGCCGCCCGCAGCGTTGATTTCCTCAATGGCCATGCCATAGGCCTGCTGGAATTTTTCGCCAAAGACGGCGGCGGTGCCTGTCATGGGCAGAACGGCGCCTATCTTCAGGGTATCGGCAGTGGCGGGAACACCGCAGGCCAGGGCGGCCGCTGCCAATGTCATGGTTAGAGTCTTGTGCTTCAACAACATACCCGTATCCTCCTCGCTCATGCCTGGCATGAAATTATTATCGTAGGAAAAACCTGGACAGTTGCGCACCCGACTTAGCTACCGCAGGAGCGCACTGCATGCTGCTCTTTTGTAATGTGCCACGGGATGTAACGTACTGAAACGCCACCAATTCAGTATATCACCAGCAAATCTGAATCTTCTATGGGTAAAATTCAGTACGCAGAGGCCGGAGGGCCGTACGGCCTCAGGTGCCCCGCCTTTCCATCAGTGCCCACGCTATGGTGCCGGCATCCACATATTCAAGCTCACTGCCCGCCGGCACCCCGCGCGCCAGCCGGGTTACCTTGCGACCACGGGCACGCAGTAATTCGGATAGGTAGTGCGCTGTTGTTTCGCCTTCTGGTGTGAAGTTGGTGGCAAGGATGACCTCTTGCACTGCGGGCTCGCAGGCGCGTTGCAATAAACGGTCGAATTGCAGCTGGTCGGGGCCGACACCTTCAAGTGGCGCAAGCCGGCCCATCAAGACGTAGTACAGCCCGGTATAGCCATGACTGGCTTCAATCATATTCTGATCGGCCGGCGTTTCAACCACGCATAGCAGCGAGGTGTCGCGGCGATTGCTGGAACACGTCGCACAGATTTCTTCTTCCGAGAACCCATTGCAAAGGCGGCAATGCCCCACGCCCGCGACTGCATTCTGCAAGGCATCGGCCAGGCGCGATGCACCTTGCGGATCGTGCTGCAGCAGATGATAGGCCATGCGGCGCGAGGAGCGCTGCCCTACGCCAGGCAGGCAGCGCAGCGCTTCGATCAGCGCCCGCAGCGGTTCGGGTTCAGCAATAGGCTCTTCCATCAGAAGGGCAGTTTCATTCCTGGAGGCAAAGGCATGCCGGCCGTGACGGATGACATCTTTTCCTGGGAAGTTTCTTCGGCCTTGCGCAAGGCATCGTTGAAGGCGGCGGCCACGAGATCTTCAAGCATGTCCTTGTCTTCTTCCAGCAAGCTGGGATCAATGGTGACCCGCTTTACATCGTGACGGCAGCTCATGGAAACCTTCACCAGGCCGCCACCGGAAGCGCCCTCGACAACGATTTCGGCCAGTGCTTCCTGTGCCTTCTTCATGTTTTCCTGCATTTGCTGCGCCTGCTTCATCAAGCCGGCGATCTGACCTTTCATCATGATGGATTTCCTGTAGGGATATGTAAATCAGTTCAGGCGACTCTTTGTTCTTCCAGAGCCGCAATCGAACCCGGTATGACCCGGGCACCGAATTCTTCAACGAGACTTTTTACAAAAGGATCGCCAGCGACGGCCGCTTCAGCTTCCTTCTGACGTTCGGCCAGGCGCACCTGTTCAACCGCATGGGCAGTTTCTGAGCCCGTCGCGCCAAACTCGACAGCCAGCTGGACAACTTTGCCGAAATATTCAGTCAGCACCGTGCGCAGACGAGCCTGCCCTTGCCGTGCAGCCAGCGAATGGATGGCGACCCGCAGCGTAATGCAGTCGTTCTTCACCCCCACCCATTC
>JBAYOJ010000381.1:0-2770 GCA_041678385.1 Burkholderiaceae bacterium
CGGCAATCGAAGAGACATTCACCACCACGCCTGAGCCCTGGCTTTCCATGATGGGCAACACCTGCTTGCAGGTCAGGTAGGCGGATTTGACGTTGACGTCCATCTGGTCATCCCAAGTGCTTTCGCTCATTTCGACCGGGCCGCCGGGTTCTGACCGGCCGACATTATTGATGAGGATATCGATGCGGCCATAGCGACGCATGCAGGCATCCACCATGGCCTGGACGTCGTGTGACTGCGTGGCATCGCCGGACATCACCTCGACAGCGCCGCCTTCTTGGCGGATGATGCTTGCTGTGTTCTCTGCGGCTTCCAGGTTGAGGTCCACCCCGAAAACGCTGGCCCCCTGCCTGGCCAAAAGCACGGATATCGCCTGGCCGTTGCCCCAGCCTTCGCCGATAGAGCCACAACCCGTGACCAATGCAACCTTGTTATCCAACCTGAGCATTCTTGACGTCCCTGCATGGTTCTTGTTGATCGACCATGGTAGGACGAGCGCTTCATCGTGAGAAATTCTATTTTTGACGGCATTAATGGGAAATTGGAATGAATCTGACGCCTCGGGAATTACGAATTTTTCTGGCGCTGGCCAATTCCCTTAATTTTGGCCAGACGGCAGAACGATTTTTCGTGACGCAACCCACCATGAGCAAGATGGTCCGCAGCATTGAAGACAAACTGGGGGTCAGGTTGTTCGAACGCACCACACGCAACGTCGTGCTGACAGCCGAAGGCCAGGATCTTCTCAAAGTGGCGGCACGTATCGTTGAGGACTACGAATCGGGCCTGACCGAGCTGGCAGAGGTCGCACGCCGGCGCTCGCAACGCCTGTCCATCGCGGCGTTACCTTCGCTGGCCGCCACCATGCTGCCAGGCCTGGTTTCCGATCTCAGAAGGGAACTGCCCGACTCCATCATCAAGATCCACGACGTCATCAACGACTCCGCGCTTGATCTGCTGCGTACGCGCAAGGTCGATTTTGCGCTGTCGGGCCTGGAAGTCGTGCACCGCGACCTGTCATCCGTCGAAATCATGCGGGAAGCCTTTGTCCTGCTGGCGTCGCACCGCTTTCCGGTTGACCTGAAAAAGCCCGTCTGGTCAGAAACCGAACTGGAAGGCCTGCCGGTGATTTCCATGCCCAAGGGTACCGGCACCCGCATGCATATCGACCTGGCCTTCATGAAGCAGGGCATGCGTTTCCGCCCTTTTCTTGAAATCCAGGGCCTGGCCACCATCGGCAAGTTCGTGCAGCAGGGTTGCGGGGTGTCGCTGCTGCCTTTATCGGCGGCGCAGCTTGTACTGGACGACAGCCTTTACATCGTTCCCCTGGAAGGGGCGCCAGAGCGCAGCATAGGCCTCATCACCCGCCACGAATCCGGCTTATCTGAACTCGCCTGCAAAGCCATGGAATGGATACGCGGCAACGCTCCTCTGCGGGGCGGTGTTGCCCAGCCCGCCGCAACCGGCGATCCCTGCGCGGCAAACTGAAGTATGCTGTTCATTGCTTCCTTAGACTTCTCATCAGATAGCGCAGAATGAAAGACACAGTAAGAGACAACCGCGATCTGCCTGCCGATTTCCAGGCGGTCAAAGACGCCATCACATCACGCAGAAGCATTCGTGCCTTCCTGCCCACCCCTGTTGACCCTGCTCTGCTGGATGAAGTGCTCCGCATTGCACGCATGGCACCCAGCGGCAGCAATGTCCAGCCCTGGAAAGTGCATGTGGTCTCCGGCCAGGTGCGCGATCGGCTCGCAGCCGACCTGCTCGCGGCCCATCAGGCCCAGGAGCCCGATGTCCGTGAATACCAGTATTACCCCGTGAAATGGCGCAGCCCCTATATCGAGCGCCGGCGCGCAACAGGCTGGGGGTTATATGGGCTGCTGAACATCCAGAAAGGCGACCGCGAGGCCATGGCCAAACAGCATGGCCGCAATTTTGAACTGTTCGGCGCGCCGGTGGTGCTGATGTTCACCATAGACCGCGACTTGGAAATGGGCAGCTGGCTGGATTACGGCATGTTCCTGCAGAACATCATGGTGGCGGCCCGCGGTTGCGGCCTGCACACCTGCCCCCAGGCTGCGCTGGCCGGATATCCTGATATTGTCAGGCGGCATCTGGGCATAGGCGAAGACCAGATCATCGTCTGCGGTATTTCCATCGGCTATGCCGACCCCGACGACCCGGTCAACGAGTTCCAGCCTGACCGCATGCCTTTGGAAGAATTCGTCACCTATCATCGGGGTTAAGCCAGTGCCGGTGCTATAATAATTTCATACCTTGAAATTATCTGGCCCGGCACAGCTGGCCCTTGAAGAACGGTGATATGTCCATCAGCACGGTTCCCGCAGCTTCGTCCATTGACCCGGAAGCAAGCTTCCCCGACTCTTCCACCCACACCGCTGCAGCTCGCAAGCCGGCGTCAGAAAAATCGCGCTCAGCAGCCAGCACCGGTACACGCAGCGTGGAACGCACGCTGCGTATCCTGAAGGAACTCAGCAGCCGGGGCGAATTTGGCTGGCGACTGAGCGATCTGGCGGAACAGGTTGGGCTGGACCGCGGCACTTGCCATCGTATTCTTGCCTGCCTGGTCAAGGAAAACTTCGCCACCCGCCACCCCAACGACGTCAAATATTACCCAGGGCAGATGCTGTTCGAAATGGGCATGGCGCTGCCGCAGTATTCTGGCTTCGGCGAAGCCGTTGAACCCCTGCTGGAACGCCTTTGCCTGAAGACCGGTTGCGTCGTCAGCCTCAGCCTGCGAAGTGGC
>JBAYOJ010000382.1:0-2768 GCA_041678385.1 Burkholderiaceae bacterium
GAGGAAACGGCTGCGATTTTCGTAATTGCCGCCATAGGCATCGGTACGCTGATTCGAATGCTCTGAAAAGAAGCTCTGACCCAGATAGCCGTGCGCGAAATGGAGTTCCAGCCATTCGAAACCGACTTCCCGGGCGCGCTTTGCGGCTGCCACAAAGTCGTCACGCACACGCTTGATGTCTTCAAGCGTCATTTCGCGCGGCTGCTTGCCTAGATGCTTGCCAAAGGCCAATGCCGAAGGTGCGATGGTTTCCCAGCCTCGCGGGTCATCATCAGGAATGTGGTCGTCGCCTTCCCAGGGGCGGTTGGCACTGGCCTTGCGGCCGGCATGCGCAATTTGAATACCCGGGACGGCCCCGTGCTGCTTGATGACACGCACGATAGGCGCAAAATCCTGGGCCAGATCGTCGTCCCAGATACCGGTGCAACCCGGCGTGATACGGCCTTCCGGCGACACTGCCGTTGCCTCAACGATAACCAGACCCGCACCGCCCCGGGCAGTACCGGCATAGTTTGCCAAATGCCATTCATTGGGGCGGCCTTCCTCTGCCGAATACTGGCACATGGGCGGCACCGCAATACGGTTACGCAGGGTCAGGCTTTTGAGGGTAAAGGGTTGAAACAGCGCGGGCATTTATTGCTTCCTGTGTAATTTTATTCTATTGTTCGATAGTATTCGAACAATAGAACGAGAGCAAGCTGCAAAGTAGGGTCGTCTCATGAAACACTTCAAGCATCCGGCCCCTGACGATTTCGTACTGGAACGCGTACTGTACGCGCTCAGCGACCCGGTGCGCCTTGAGATTGTGCAACGCCTGGCCAACCTGGCTGAGGCGAGCTGTGGTGAACTGGACGGCGGCCGCCCTAAATCCAGCATGTCACACCATTTCCGTGTGCTGCGCGACGCGGGGCTGATATGCACCTACCGCCTTGGCACGACTCACATGAATTCCCTCAGGCTGGCCGACATGGAAGACCGCTACCCGGGCCTGCTGACGTCGATTCTGGGCCATGTGCGTATTCCGTCCTGACGTGCCAAGCACTCCATGTGGTCGGGTTGTACAGGCTTCTTGACCCCAGACGGGGTCAAGAAGCCCCACCGGCTCGGAGCTGCCAAGTCATTGCTGAAGTTCTGGACAAAGCGCCTGAGGTCGCGTTGGCTGTATTGCACTAGGCCTGTTGGACCATCAACAAGCGCATCGGTTCTTAACTATTCGTGGACTTCCTGGCCTGCAATGGCCGCCTGCTGCGCGATGGTGAACTCGTCGCCAATAACATCAGTCTGCACCTGAAGAATAGCTATAAGGACAAGGAATTGTATGAGGAAGCAACTACCGAGGATTTCTCGGTAGTTCGCCAACCTGATTTTTAACTGTAGGTCGGCGAGACTCGAATAGTTAGTATTCATGCGAGCTTCAGAAGGCACTTAGCCCTTGCATACCAAAAATAATGGGCTTGTGTTCCGTGAGGCAAAGTGACCCCACTACGGATGTCCTGAACCAGAAGCTGAGCTATAAGAGGCAAGGTTACGCCGGAAGGCGTGTGCTCACCTGTCATTTTACGTGAATCCCCCCTCACACACCGGAAACCCTATGGACGACACACAGCAATTGGTCATTTTTGAAGGAGAGCCCGGACAGGTGGAAGTGCGGCTGGAAGGTGAGACTGTCTGGCTTTCACAGGCACAAATGGCCGAGCTTTTCGACAAGGACGTGCGTACCGTCAATGAACACATCCAGAACGTCTACCAAGAAGGCGAGCTTGAGCAGGAAGCAACTATCCGGAAATTCCGGATAGTTCGCCAAGAAGGCCAGCGCCAGGTACAGCGCGATATTGCTCACTACAACCTGGACGTCATCATCTCTGTCGGTTATCGCGTGAAATCGCAGCAAGGCACCCGCTTCCGCCAATGGGCCACCGGGGTTCTCAAAGCACATCTGACGACAGGCTACACCCTCAATCGCCAGCGCTTCGAACAGAACGCCGCCGAACTGGAGGCCGCCCTGACCCTGGTGAAGAAAGCTGCCGCAGGCGACGCCCTGACCACTGACCAAGGGCGCGGCCTTGTGGATGTCATCGCCCGATACACCCACACTTTCCTGTGGCTGCAGCGCTATGACGAAGGCCTGCTGACAGAACCGCTGGGCAGCCCAGGCGGAACACTTCCGTCTACTGATGAGGCCCGCAGCGGCATTGCCAGATTAAAGGCCGACCTCATGGCCCGCGAGGAAGCCACCGCCTTGTTCGGAAACGAACGCGAAGGCGGCTTGGCTGCGGTGCTGGGCAACCTCGACCAAACTGTGTTCGGCGACCCTGCTTACCCCACGGTGGAATCCAAGGCAGCCCACCTACTGTACTTTGTCATCAAGAACCATCCGTTCTCGGACGGCAACAAGCGCATCGGCTCTTATCTGTTCGTGGACTTCCTGGCCCGCAACGGTCGCCTGCTGCGCGACGGTGAACCCGTCATCAATGATGTCGGCCTGGCTGCCCTGGCCTTGCTGGTGGCGGAGTCCGACCCGAAGTCAAAAGAAGTGATGATCCGGCTGATCGAGAACATGCTGGCACCCAGCCAGATCAGAACAAACCCATAGCAAGGGAACCCTCATGAACGAACCTCTTTCCGAGGTCACCCGCAAAAAACCCGCGGCTCTCCATCATAAAAGGGGGACGCTCGACATTCGCTAGACTTGTTTTTGCGAAGAACACGTCTAACGGAAGCAATGCCGATGTCCCCAATCGATTCTATCCTAGGTATCCCTGGACTGA
>JBAYOJ010000383.1:0-2761 GCA_041678385.1 Burkholderiaceae bacterium
GGTTTCGAATGGCTGGAACTCCATTTCGCGCACGGCTATCTGGGTCAGAGCTTCTTTTCAGAGCATTCGAATCAGCGTACCGATGCCTATGGCGGCAATTACGAAAATCGCAGCCGTTTCCTCCGTGAAACCTTTGCCGCTGTACGTGAAGTCTGGCCAGATCACCTGCCGCTGACCATCCGTTTTGGTGTGCTGGAATTCGACGGCAACGATGAACAGACTCTATCGGAATCCATCGATCTGACCCGCCGTCTGAAAGAAGCCGGCCTGGACATGCTTAGCGTCAGCATCGGCTTCAACACCTTGAAGGCCAGGATCCCCTGGGCCACCGGTTTTCTCGGCCCTATCGCACAGCGCGTGCGGCGTGAAGCCGATATTCCCGTCTCGTCAGCCTGGGGCTTTGGTGAACCGGAAGTCGCAAATAATGCGGTGAGCAATGGTCAGCTTGACCTTGTCATGGTGGGCAAGTCTCATCTGGCCAACCCACATTGGGCCTATCAGGCGGCACGTGCACTGAAGGTCGACCGGGCGTCCTGGACGCTGCCGGCGCAGTATGCGCACTGGCTGGCACGATACTGAGCCAGTCCGCCCAGCGGCATTCTTTTGAACCAGGGATACACCCATGATCCGTTTGACTCGCGCGCCCGATATCATGCTTGGTCAGCACTGGGTCAATCTGCTGGAACAGGCAGGGATTGCCTGCCGGCTGACAGGGGTGCATCTGCAGGGCGGGGCAGGCGAGATCCCGGTTGATCAATGTGGCCCGGATATATGGATCGAGGATGAAGGCGATAGGGACGCGGCCATGAAAATCATCGACGGGGTAGGTGATGCCGCATCAAACACGGGGCCAGCCTGGAACTGCCCGTCCTGCGGGGAATGGCTGGAACCTCAGTTTTCGTCCTGCTGGCAGTGCGGCGCTATGCGGCCTGGCAATGGCTCCTGATCTGATATGCCGCCTTTATCCACCGTTGCATCCGTTCAATCCAATATATCCCCGTCCACATAGAACCAACGGCCATCGCGGCGCACGAAACGGCTGCGCTCGTGTAGGCGGCTGCCTCGGCCGGCCAGTCGGCTGCGCGCAACAAACTCGACTTCGGCATGTTGCGTGTCGATGAGGGTGACCTTGCAAATACGCAGCCCCAGCCATTTTCTTCCTGGGTCGAAATCCAGTGTGGCAGGCCGTTGCGCGCTGTCCCAGGTGGCCTGTAAATAGTCGGTGCGTTCAAGCGTGAAGGCCGAATAGCGCGAGCGCATCAGGCTCTCGGCATCCGGTGCGGGCGTAGGGTCGAAGTCGTCGAGATAGCGGCCGCAACAATCCGCATAGGTCAGCAGCCGCTTTCCGGCGTTTTTTCCACAGGGGCAGGGCATATTCAGTTTGATCATCACCTTCGACGTGAATTGGGCAGGCAGTGCGACAGTATCACGAGCGCAGCGGCTGCGCCCAGGCTGGCGCAGGCCACGCCTTTCCAGCGTGTGGAAAAGTCGGTGTAAAGGCTGCTGCGGCAAACGCCCGGGGCGTCACCCCCATCGACCGGTTCGCCCGAATGCCAGAGGGCATCCTGGCGCTCTTCCGCTGGCCGCCTGCTGCGCTGTGCGCGGTGCATTTGTGGCCCAAGAAGCCGGTCAGCCATGCCGGGCAGATATTGGCCGAAAGCCGAAATGGCCCGGGCGGCGCCACCGACGTAGACATCCCGAATGGGATGTTCGGCAGCATACAGTATGGCTGCAGCCACGGCCTTGGGGCTGTATACCGGCGGGACCAGGCGCGGCTCCACATCCAGATAGTTCTTGGCATGCTGCACGAAACCGCTGTCGATGGCTCCCGGCTTGATCAAGGTGACAGATACAGCGGCGTGTTCGGCTTCCAGTTCCATGCGCAAGGCGTCGGTGTAGCCTTTGACCGCATGTTTGGATGCCGAATACGCGCCCTGCAGGGGGAAGGCGCGGTCCGAGACATCGCTGCCGACATTGATGAGTGCCCCTCCGCGCTGGCGCAGTTCCGGCAGCGCAGCCATGGAACCGTAAACAACCCCCCAATAGTTGGTTTCAAACAGCTGACGCTGATCCTCAATGGCCACATCTTCCAGTTTTCCAAAGATGGAAATACCGGCATTGTTCACCCAGGTTTCAAATCCACCGAAGGACAGCATGGCAGTCTGGACAATTTTTTCGTGGTCTTCGGCGTTTCCTACGTCAGCGACGACGGCGACGGCGGCCGCGCCCTGGCTCTTCAATTCCTGAACCAGAGCATCCAGGGCTGCGCGATTGCGGCTGGCCAGCACCAGCCTGGCCCCGCGGCGCGCCGCCTCACGGGCGGTGGCGCGGCCGATTCCGCTGCTGGCGCCGGTTATGACGATGGTCTGGTTTTCCAAAGGTTTGAGGGTGGGCTTCACTTGCATTCTCCTTGGCTTTTCAGCATGACTAAGGGTGGCGGGGCAGGTCGGCGATGCGCGGGACCGTCATCGGCTGCAAGTTCCGGGCCTATGGCGGCGGCTGAAAGTCTTCTGGCCGTTGCGGGTGTTTGAGTCGTTCAGAGCATCCTTAGGGCAAGGTTTTACGGGTTTGCATAACCCAGCTTCTTCATGGCGGGGCCGAGCGCACTGGCGGTATCCGCGTAGTCGGCCCACGCTCTGTTGCCGATTTCCAGACGTTCATCAATGGTATTGACGGTCCACTGGTCGCTGCTTTCCAGTGTTTCGACCTCATCCCAGGCGATGGGCACCGACACCCCCATGCCGGGCCTGGCTCTCAATGA
>JBAYOJ010000384.1:0-2755 GCA_041678385.1 Burkholderiaceae bacterium
AGCACCCTGCTTGAGAGCAATGGCTGCCTCGGGCAACTGGTATTCCATGAAAGGATTGCCGCCGCGCTCACGGCAGGCTCGCAAGCGCGCCTCCAGTACGGGATCGTCGGGCGGTGCGAATGGCAGCTTATCAATGGCCACGAGCGTAAGCGCATCGCCTGGCACATCGATGCCTTCCCAAAAACTGGCGCTACCGACCAGCACGGCGTTGCGCGCCTCGGCAAATCGATCCAGCAGCAAGCGCCGCGACATATCGCCCTGCCGCAGCAATAACCGTTCGATGCCGGCATCCTCAAAGTGTTCGCTCAAGAGATCAGCCAGATGGTCGACCGAACGCAGTGTGGTGCACAGTACCAGCACGCCGCCGGGGCAGGCCTGAATCAGCGGTACCAGCATTTCTGCAAAGCGTGGGTTGAAATCTCGCGAATGCGTTTCAGGCAGACCCGAAGGGACACACAGCAAAGCCTGGTTTGCATAATCGAAGGGAGATTCCCAACGTGCGGTCCGCGCATCCCACAAACCCAGCTGCCGTATGAAATGGCCAAAATCACCATGAACCGACAAGGTGGCCGAGGTCAGAACCCATGCCTGATCGCGAGCGCGACACCGAGAAAAGATATCGGCGACCGACAAGGGTGCACTATGCATGCGCAGATGATGCGTTCCATGCTCGACCCAACGTACTGCCATGCCTGTGGACCGGGCTTGTTCCTCGTGGCCAGGATCGCCTTGGGCATGGCTGTCGGATTCTGCCGAAGCACCCCCAGGTTTGGATTCGGCGGCCGGAGATTCGGGCTCAAGCACATTATTGCCTTGGCGGTCAGGCTGACTCCATTGGAACAAGCGGGCACGCAGCGTCAGCGCGCTGCGTGATGCCGCTTCCAGGTCGGGATGTTTTTCCGCCACTGCGCCCAGCAGCTCCACCCCGCGGTCCAGCGATTGCAGCAGGCCGGCCAGCGCCTCATCAAAGGATTCCGGATCGGGGATGGCGTAAAAGGTCGCTTTCTGACCTGGCATACGCGACACCGCAGCTGATGCCAGGCGCAGTTCGCGGGTGGCGGTCTCGATGCTGCCAGCCGCCTCAGTCCAGTTGGTGGCCTCGCGCGCATGCGCCAGGCCGGCCGCTTCCATGCTTCGGCTCAAGTCCAGCAGCTGATGTGCAGAAACACTGTTGCCCAAAAAGCGCGTGGCGACATCCGGCAATTGGTGTGCTTCGTCAAATACCACCAGATCGACGCTGGGCAGCAGGTCGGTGATCCCGTCCTCACGCAGCGCCAGGTCTGCCATGAAGAGCGCGTGATTGACCACAACCAGGTCGGCTTCCTGAGCCTGACGCCGCGCCTTCAATAGAAAACAATCTTTCACGTGAGGGCAATCCTGCCCCAGGCAGTTCTCACGTGTCGATGTGACCCGCTGCCAGATATCGGCTTCTTCCGGGACTTCGGCCAGGTCGCTTCGGTCGCCCGTGCGGCTGCGGCCGGCAAAAACCGTGATGGCGCGCAATTGCGAGACTTCGCTGCGCGAACGCAACGCACGCTCGTCCTGCTGCAAGCGCTCCAGATGATAGTGACAGACATAATTGCCCCGCCCCTTGAGCAAGGCGATGGTGATGGGCAGAGCGAGCGCTTTGCGAAGACGGGGAATGTCACGCCGGAACAATTGGTCCTGCAGGGTGCGGGTGCCGGTGGACACCAGCACCTTCACCCCGCTGAGGAAGGCCGGAACCAGATAGGCCCAGGTCTTTCCTGTACCGGTGCCTGCTTCGGCGATCAGCGTTGTGCGGTCACGGATTGCAGACTCGATGGCGCGGGCCATTTCTAGCTGCGCCGCCCGGGGGCGGAAACCGGAAGCCGCGGCCGCCAATGGGCCTTCGGCTGAGAAAATATCATCAAGATCTTGCGCGAACATGGCGGAATCATAACGCCCGGAAGCGGCTGTTGAATCCTCATTGTGGCAAAATGCCCCGTTCCAAGCTTCAATCAGACGAAACATGACCCAACCTGAAACGCCTGTCACGACTCCGGATTTTTCATCGGATCCGGAACGCCTTGTCCAGCAGCTTGCCACCGAGCTGGGTGTGCGGGCCGCGCAGATCAGCGCCACGGTGCAATTGCTTGACGAAGGCGCGACCGTCCCATTCATTGCCCGCTACCGGAAAGAGGTGACGGGCGGCCTGGACGATACCGTGCTGCGCAACCTGGAAGTCCGCCTGATCTACGTACGCGAACTGGAAGCCCGCCGTACCGCCATCCTGGAATCGATTCACGGCCAGGGCAAGCTGACGCCTGAACTGCAGGCCGAGATCCAGGCTGCTGATGCCAAGCAGCGGCTGGAAGACCTGTACGCGCCCTACAAACCCAAGCGGCGCACACGGGCGCAGATCGCCCGCGAAGCGGGGCTGGAACCGCTGGCAGATGCCATCCTGGCTCAAACCGACTGCGATCCCGCCGAACTGGCGCTGGGTTATCTGAATCCAGAGGCCAAGGTCAACGATGCCAAGGCGGCTCTTGACGGCGCACGTGACATTCTGGCAGAGCGCTACGCCGAAGACGCAGACCTGCTGGCCCGGTTACGTGACTACTTATGGGGCGCCGGCCTGCTCTACTCGAAGGTCGTGGAAGGCAAGGAAGACGAAGGCGCCAATTTCCGTGACTGGTTCGATTTCAGCGAGCGTTTGCGCACCCTGCCCTCGCACCGGGTTCTGGCTCTGCTGAGAGGCCGCCAACAAGGCATGCTCGACATGCGCGTGGGACTG
>JBAYOJ010000385.1:0-2744 GCA_041678385.1 Burkholderiaceae bacterium
CAAGCCGCCGCCTTCCCGCGCAACCTTTATGTGGCCGAATCTGGCTCCCACGGCAATATCGTCGAGCATTACATTGGGCGAGAAGGCAACATTACCTTTACCAATACCATCACGCGTATGCAGGTGGCCGCCGACGCCAGGCTCACCCACACCCGGCTGCAGCAAGAAGCCCAGCAGGCCTTCCACCTTGCAGGCATTGATGCCGAGCAAGAAGGCAAGTCGTATTTCGCCTCGCATTCCATCTCGCTGGGCGCGCGGATCGCCCGCCACGACATAGCAACCCGTTTCCAGGGCGAACGCGCCGAATCCCTGTTGAATGGTGTTTATGTTGCCAATGGCCAGCGGCATGTCGATCACCATACACTGATCGGTCACGACCAGCCGAATTGCGTCAGTCACGAACACTATCGTGGCATTCTGGCCGACCGTGGTCGTGGTGTGTTCCGCGGGCGCATTCTCGTGGCTCCGGGTGCTGATGGCACCGACGCCATTCAGCGCAACGACAGCCTGTTGCTGTCCAAGCTGGCCCGGTCCGACTCCCGCCCCGAACTCGAGATCTATGCCGAAGACGTCCGTTGCACGCACGGTGCGACGGTCGGTCAGCTCAGCGAAGACAGCCTGTTCTATCTGATGGCGCGGGGCCTGGATGAAACCCATGCCCGCAATGTGCTGATCTACGCCTTTGTGCTCGAAGGCTTGGCTCGCATCGAAACTGAATCGGTTCGCCGCAGGGCAAGCCGTGCCGTGCGGGCATTGATGCCTGGCGAAAGCATGCTAGAGGAGCTTGCATGAACAGGGCGGCCGATTTTCCGATTTTGAACCGAGAGGTTCATGGCCGTCGCCTGGTCTATCTGGATAATGGCGCCACCACACAGAAACCGTTGGCGGTCATCGAAGCAGAAGCAGGCTACTACCGTGAATCCAACGCCAACATCCATCGCGGGGTGCACTGGCTGTCACAGCATAGTACCGACCTCTACGATCGCAGTCGTGAAAGGGTGCGCAGTTTTCTGAACGCCAGGCATGTAGAAGAGATCGTCTTCACTCGCGGCACCACCGAAGCCATCAACCTGGTGGCGGCCAGCTGGGGGCGCAACACGCTCAAGAAGGGCGATGAAATCCTTCTCAGCGGTCTGGAGCACCATTCCAACATCGTGCCCTGGCAGATGGTGGCCGAGCAGACCGGTGCTGTGATACGGGTGATTCCCGTGACCGACAGCGGTGAACTCGACATGCAGGCCTATGCAGGTTTGCTGAACGAGCACACACGGTTCGTCGGCGTTTGCCACGTATCCAACGCGCTGGGTACCGTCAATCCGGTCGCTGATATCGTGCGCATGGCGCATGAAGTGGGCGCCGTGGTTCTGGTCGATGGTGCACAGGCCGTCGCGCATCAAGTGGTTGATGTTCAGGCATTGGGTTGCGACTTCTATGCGTTTTCGGGGCACAAGCTGTATGGCCCCACCGGCATCGGGGCACTGTACGGCCGCAAAGCGCTACTGGATGCCATGCCCCCCTGGCAAGGCGGGGGCGACATGATCCATACAGTCAGCTTTGAACGTTCCACCTATGCAGAAACCCCACAGAAGTTCGAGGCAGGTACCCCCAATATTGCGGGTGCTGTCGGGCTGGACGCCGCCATTGCTTACGTTCAGGAAGTTGGCCTGGAAGGCATCGCGGCACACGAACACGCGCTGGTGAAATATGCCAGCGAATCCCTGGCCGGGATTCCGGGCCTGCGCTTCATCGGTCAGGCACGCGAACGTGCCGGTATCGTGTCCTTCGTCGTAGACGGCATCCACCCGCACGACCTGGGCACCATACTTGACATGGAAGGCGTTGCCATCCGGGCCGGTCATCATTGCGCAATGCCATTGATGACACGTTTCGGCCTGCCGGGCACGGCACGGGCCTCTTTTGCGCTGTACAACAAGCTTGAAGATGTCGATACGCTGGTAGCCGGCCTGCATAAGGCCCGGCGGCTGTTTGGAATGGAGCAAAGCGCATGATGGGGCAATTTGGCGATTTGCGAGAGCTCTACCAGGAAGTGATCTTTGATCACAACCGCCGGCCCCGCAACTTTCATGCACTGGAAGAGGCCACCCACCGTGCCGACGGCCATAATCCGCTCTGCGGCGATCAGCTCACGGTTTACGCTCGCGTTACCGACAATGTTGTTGATGAAGTCAGCTTCATCGGCCATGGCTGCGCAATTTCGACAGCGTCGGCCTCGCTGATGACCGAGGCCGTAAAAGGTATGCCGGTGGGCGAAGTCGAAAATCTGTTCCGTGACATGCACGCCATGCTGACCGACTCGCACCCTGACCGCGATCTGGGCAAGCTTGAAGTGCTGTCCGGCGTGCGTGAATTTCCAGCACGCGTGAAGTGCGCCACCCTGGCCTGGCACACCTTGCATAACGCCATTACCCAGGCCAGGGAAACCGCCAAGACCGAGTAGCGCCATGATGCATTTGAAAAGCGAAGAAATCGAGGTTACACGGGACTGCCCCGCAGTCACGATCCCCTATGGGTCGCCGGTTACCATCGAAAAAGGCTGCACGGCCGTGATCACCCAGCGATTGGGCAGTAGCATCACGGTCATGGTGCAGGGCAACCTGTACCGGGTCGAAGGGCAGGATGTCGATGCGTTTGGCCTCGAAGTCGAGGTCGTCGAGCGGCATATTCCAGAAGGGCCTGTCACTGAAGACTATGTCAAGGAAATGGCCTGGCAGGAAATGACTACC
>JBAYOJ010000386.1:0-2723 GCA_041678385.1 Burkholderiaceae bacterium
AAGCGTGAGCAAAGCTGGCTGGACTATCAGCACGATAAGATGGACCGTGCCTTGCAGGCTTTTTCCAATCAGCTGCCGGTTGCAGGCGGTAATGGCCCGCACATTGGCGAAATTTCCTTGGCGGCCGCTTTGGGTTACCTGGATTTCCGCTTTCAGGGATATTGGCGCGAAGCGCATCCGAAGCTGGTTGAATGGCTGGAATCGTTCAAACAGCGTTTTCCGGGCTACGACGCGACAGCCCCTGACGCTAAGTGACCTGATAAGAAAGAACAGTGCAGCAGGCAGCCATTGCAATACAAAACGGGCAGCACCTTGGTGGTGGCTGCCCGTTTTGTTGCTGATCAGTTCATGCCGCAATGCTGCGGTATGGGCTTACAGCACTTCGAAGTGTTCCATGACCGGCGGGCCGGCAAAGAATGGTCCCACAATGGCCCGCCATTCACCGAACGCAGCAGACTCCCGGAAATCCTTGTTGTGGTTTTCCAGGGTCGCCCACTGGATGATCAACAGATAGCGTTCCGGGGTCTCGACGCAGCGCTTGATCTTGTAATCAATAAAGCCTTTGGCCTTGGCGATCACAGTGGTGACGCCTCGTTGGATGGCTTCTTCAAAAGCTTCGCGCTGCCCAGGCACGATACGGATGTCGGCAACTTCATAAACCATGACTGCAGGCCCTCCTTCAGGGATAAAGTGTTGTGGGTTGAAATTCATCGGGCAGTTTATCGGCAAATGCGTGAGCAAGGTAGTCGATCATCACTCTGACCTTGGCGGGCGGGCGCCTGTCGGGCGGGTAGAGCGCATGGATGCCGCCCAGTTCGATAGGGGATTTGTCCATTTGCAGCTCGACGAGTTCGCCGCTGCGCAAGGCCGCGCCGACAATGAAGTCTGGCTGGTAAATGATGCCTTGCCCTTTCAAGGCTGCAGCCAGCAATGCGTCGCCGTTATTGGCGTACAGGTTGCCGCTGACCGGCACGCGATATTCCCCGCGGGAGCCAAATAACCACTTTTTTTCGTCCTGCATGGAAGACAGGGTGTAGCTCAGGCAATTGTGCTGGGTCAGTTCGCTTACCCGGCGCGGTATGCCGCGGTGCTTTAGGTACGTGGGCGCGGCACAGACCCGCATGGCACTGTCACCCAGACGCCGGGCTTGCAGAGGGCTGTCCGCCAGCCGGCCTATGCGTATGGCCAGATGCCAGTTCCCGCTGATGAGATCCAGGGCGCTGTCGCTCAGGCCGAGTTCCACCGTCACCTCAGGATATTCAAGACTGAAGGCGGGAATAAGTGGGGCCACAAAGCGGCTGCCAAAAGAAAGAGGCACATTCATGCGCAGCAGACCGCTGGCCTTGACCCGTTGTGATGCGGCCGCGGCCTCGGCTTCGTCGATATCGGCCAGTATGCGCTGGCAGGCTTCCAGATAGCTGGCGCCGGTTTCTGTCAGGCTCAGGCGCCGGGTGCTGCGATGAAACAACTTCACACCCAGCCGGGCTTCCAGCGCGTTGACATGCTTGGTTGCCATGGCAGGCGACATGTCCATGTGGCGGGCAGCGGCGGACAGACTGCCGGCACTTGCAGCGCGCGCAAAGACTCTCATGCTGGTCACTCGATCCATTGCAGCTCCTACTATTAGTATTAACTGTAGACGTATTTTAGCCGGTTCTCTAATGATCGATATTGATTCATACTTCAATCATATTGATTCGCCCAGGTAAGCCATGGCCTCGCGCTGCGACCACACCCGGGTGAATGAAGCTTCGGTTGAGTGCTGAAGCCACCACTCAGGAGTAAGAGATGAATCGCAATAAGGTTACCCAAACAGAAGCAAAGGCTCGCATGCCAGTGTTCTTTGTTCCCCATGGCGCGGGGCCCTGTTTCTTCATGGACTGGAATCCCGCCGACACCTGGCATCGCCTGGCGGATTTTCTGAAAGGAATAGCGAGTTCGCTGCCGGCCCAACCCAAGGCCATCGTGCTGGTTTCCGGGCACTGGCTTGAACCGCAATTCAACATTACAGGCAAGCAACGGCCGGAACTCATCTTCGACTATTACGGTTTCCCCCCACATACCTATGAGCTGAGCTATCCGGCGCCAGGCGCCCCGGAGCTTGCCGAGCGCGTGGCAGGGCTGCTGGGCGGCCGTCAGCTGGCAGCAAGTGTTGACGCTGAACGAGGCTTCGATCATGGCGTTTTCATCCCTTTGAAACTGATGTTTCCAGAGGCCGATATTCCCGTGATCCAGCTGTCATTGCGGCGCGATATGGACCCGCGCGCCCATATCGAGGCTGGACGGGCGCTGGCGGGCTTGCGTGATGAAGGCGTGCTTGTCGTCGGCAGCGGCATGAGTTTCCACAATATGCGCGGTTATGGCGATGTTCGTTACACGCCGATTTCAGCCGCCTTTGACGAATGGCTGACGGCAGCCGTTGAAAGTGAGCCGGAACGCCGCATTGCGCTGTTCGAGGATTGGACGCAGGCACCTCATGCGCGACAATGCCACCCGCCGGGCGCCGAAGAGCATCTGATCCCGCTTTTGGTGGCGGCCGGGGCGGCAGCCGAATCCTCAGGCCGAAAGGTTTATTCGGAAAAGCTTATGGAAACCATTATTTCAGCGTATCGTTTCGGCTGATCTGCCTTGGGCTAGAAGATTGAATGCTGCCGGGTTCGTTATTCCGCGTAAGGAATGGCCGGTGGTGACTCGTCATCGTATGGCAATGTAATTGAACGAGG
>JBAYOJ010000387.1:0-2722 GCA_041678385.1 Burkholderiaceae bacterium
GCGCTCAAACGCACTGATGACTACCCCGTCGCTATAGGCGCCAAACGAATAAGCCTGGACAAAGGCTTGCACCGACTGAGCATTGGCCGCCACTTCGGCCGCGTATTCCAGCGCGAGTTCTGCAATGGGCGAACCCTCTGGTGCACGATAGCGATTCTGGTGGCGCGACAGCGCCAGGGGATCGTCATGCGGAAACCCCGAGAAATGGAAGAACACCAAAGGGCCATCCAGCGTGTTCCACCCCTGCCCGTCACGCACCAGCTCACGCTGGGGTGCATTCCAATAGGCATAGTTATAGCCCTGGTGATGCCACACCTTGATGCTGGGAATGAAGCTGGCCACCATCGCCCCGTAGAATTGGTCTACGAAATAGAAATGGTGCGGATGGAAGATGCAGTGATCAGCCAGGCGCTGCGCCCACCAGTCAATGAAGCGCCGCGCCGCGGGCGACTGGTTGAAACCCACAAAGCCGAAGTTGAACTGGCCGCAACGCGCCATGTTTTCGTTGGACGGCGATAAGCCGTCGTCCGGCAACGGTGCCGTAAGGTGGGGTGTCACGACAGCGCCATGATGACGCAGTTGTTCCCACAAATCGCTCAATGGCGCATAGAGCCGGATATCCGGGTCCAGATAAATGACGGCCTCGTCGCCCTGGTCGAACAAGCGCTGGAAGACATAAGGCTTGACGGCAGTATTGAACTCAGTGATGTCGTACTGAAACGCCATCTGCCGTTCCCGCGGCAGCGCCAAGTCGCGACACAGCAGGATTTCGCAATCCAGCAGGCGGCCAAGCGCCTCGGCATCGTCTGGGGCATAGTCGTGCTCAACCAGCACCAGTACCCGCCGTGTTGCCGGTTCGTAGCGGCTGAGGGAATCCATCAGCACTTTGACCGTGGGCAAATAATTTGCCGAACATATAGTGAAGACCGTCTGCTTCATGCGTCCACCAACCCTGCTTCAAGTAGCGCCACAACGGCAGCGGGAGATATGAAATTCCGGCATTCCGTACCCCCGAATCGCGGGCACGACACCCGGCTGCCACACGGGGAACACGCCAGACCCAGGCTGGCCGCCAGGTATTCCGGCGCATCATGTGCCAGGTTCCAGACCCGTGTCGAGGCAAACAGACACAGCACCGGCATACTGCGCTGCTGCGATGCGTAGTGACAGGGGAAGGAATCCATGCCCACCAGAACATCGTGCTCGCCCAACAACACATTGAACGACTCAAGGCCCGCGAAAGCATGGGCAGGCACATCCGGCCTGACCTCAGCGCCCAGCACCGACACCTGAAAGCCGCGTGCCAGCAGCAGATCGACGAGTTCGCGCTGTTGAGCCGCCGGATACACTTTCAAGGGCCAGCCGCCATCAAAATGCAGCAGCACCCGCTTGCCCGGAACCCGCAAGGTGGCGGCATCAGGCGGCGTCTGAGTGGCTGCGCCTGTATCCCCGCCATTGACGCCCTTGCCTGCCGGCTGGGGAGTTTCAGGCTGAGTCAACAGGACGCGCCCCGCCGGGAAACGCGCCACATCCGCCGCGCTGCCAACCGCAAATGCCACTTGAGCCGACAAGGTGGTGTCCGCCGGCACATAATCGCGCTGGGCCCGCAGCAATAATATGGAAGCATCTGCCGGCAAAGCCGGTAGTACGTAGGTTTCCAGGTACAGCAGCTCGTCGTTCAAAGGGTGGGCCATCGCCACGGCGTCGCCGCGCGAAGGCAAAGGCCCGTCGACGACGATACAGGGCAGCTGCGGGCAGACTTCGCGCACGATATCCGCATACATCCGGTGCACCACCACGCCGTCCACCCCGGTGTCGCAGGCAGCCAGCACGCGCATGGCCAGGAAGATGTCGCCTGCATGATGCGTCGCTACCGCCAGCAGGCGGCGGCTGCCGGCGGCATGCATGGCCAGGCGCCGGCGGGCGACATGCAGGGCCATGGCCTCGATACCTTGGAGACGCGGCATGGCCAGCGTCGGGCTGAAACCCGGCGGCATACGCACGCGCCCCACTTCGGCGCTGACACCCGCCGCCTGTAGCAGCGCGGCATCAAGGTGAGCATCAAAACAGCTCAGGAACCGCAGATCAAAGCAGGCGGTTTCAGGGAAGGCGTCAGTGGTGTTGAGCACATAAGCAATGACGTGCCCGTCAAGATCGGCCAGCACCCGTACAAGCGCTGAGGCGCCGTTATGAATGGCGGCATCCTGCATGGCGGCGGCCACGGCGAACAAGGCATCCGGCGGCAAGTCATAAGCCGGATTCAGGATGACCAGGGGCCGGCGCCCTGCGGCAAGGCGCCCATGCAGGAAAAGGTCCGCCAGATACCGACCCGGCAAGGCCACAAAGGAATAAGGCAGGCCGGGCGCGTCGGCGGTGTATGCCATCGGCATATTGAACAGGCTGACGTAAAGATCGGCCGTGCGAGGCAGGCGCCAAGGGCGCTGCGCGGTATCCAGACGCAATGCCAGAAACGGGTGGGAAGGCGGCGGCATGCTGAACGCCGGACTGATGGCGGGCATCTTTACGGCACGATGGCCGTGCGCCGTCGATAACGGCGTACTCATGCCGCACCTTCGGTCGTCACCCCTGCCGGATCGATACGAATGTCCAGCATCGGAATGCCGACAATGCCCGTGCTGACGCTCGCACACAGGGATTGAACGATCAACGCATCGTGCACCCAATGGTGCTGCACATGGTCGATCTGGGTGCCTTCGGCCAC
>JBAYOJ010000388.1:0-2714 GCA_041678385.1 Burkholderiaceae bacterium
AAAACGGGCCCTGAGAGATTTACTCTAGGGCCCGAAAGTTTGGACTTAAAGTATAAGATAAAACCAACAGCCGCCTGGGAATACCCGATTAAAACACTGAGACGTATCGCAAGATTTCAACAAGGCTCCGTACAGTTTTGATTCGGATCAAATCAGACATTCGTCCGCCATGATGAGATAGGCCTATAACCTTTTCCATAACAGGGGAAATCAACCATGTACAAGCGCCTTACCGCAGCAATCATCGCGGCATTCGCCCTGGGCTCTTCCGCAATCGCGGCCGAACAGCCTCATGTCGAAGAACTTCGTGCCCTTTCCAATAATCTGTTCAAGCCTATTCCCACAGCCGAAGTCATCATCAAGGAAAAAGGCCTGACACCAGAACAGATCGAACTGGGCCAATGGCTGTTCTTCGAACCGCGCCTGTCCAAGAGCCATATCATCACCTGTAACACCTGTCACAGCGTGGGCACGGGCGGGGCCGACAACATCCCCACGTCGGTTGGGCACGGTTGGCAGCACGGCCCGCGCAACTCGCCTACCGTCTTCAATGCCGTCTTCAACGCCGCCCAGTTCTGGGATGGCCGCGCCGCAGACTTGGCGGAACAGGCAAAGGGCCCGGTACAGGCCAGCGTCGAAATGAACGCCACGCCCGAGCATGTGGAAGACACGCTGCGCAGTATCCCAGCGTACGTCGAGAAGTTCGCCGCCGCCTTCCCTGGTGACAAGGCGCCGGTTTCCTTCGACAACATGGCCAAAGCCATCGAAGCGTTTGAAACCACGCTGGTCACGCCAAACTCCCGCATGGACCAGTTCCTGCTTGGCAAGGACTCACTCAACAATCAGGAACTTACCGGGCTGAAGCTGTTCATCGACAAGGGTTGTGTCGCCTGTCACTCGGGCATCAACTTTGGTGGCCAGAACTACTTCCCCTTCGGCCTGATCAAGCGCCCTGGCGCCGACATCCTGCCTGAAGGCGACCGTGGCCGCTTCGACGTCACGAAGACCGCTTCCGATGAGTACGTCTTCCGTGCCGGCCCGCTGCGCAACATCGCACTGACAGCACCCTACTTCCACAGCGGCGAAGTCTGGAGCCTGGAAGAAGCCGTGGCCTTGATGGGCACCAGCCAGCTTGGTACCGAGCTCAACGACGATGAAGTGAAGGCCATTACCGCCTTCCTGCATACGCTGACCGGTGACCAGCCCACGGTGGAATACCCCATCCTGCCTTCCAGCACGTCCAATACGCCCAAGCCATCGCGCATGTAAGCACGACAGGGTTTCCGGCCAGGCGTTTGCCAAACCGGAAACCCAGGATCATGATGCATAGGAGTTCTATGCCCCGCAGTATCACTGCGGGGCATTTTTTTATAACGCTTGCTGGCGAGGCGCTTTATTCTGCAAAAACGGGAAACACCGGCAATGCGCGCTTATGTGCGCTATTTCGGAAGGCTTTCAATATGACTTCGTAGGCCGTATCGGACACGATCCGACCTTCCAGAAAGTCGTCTATATCGTCGTAGCGCACGCCCATTGCCACTTCGTCGGGCCGCAAAGGCTCCAGAGACTCCAGATCGGCGGTGGGAACCTTATACACTTGTTCCGGCGGCGCCCCCATGGCTTGTGCCAGTGCCCGCACCCGACGTTTGTTCAGGCCGGTCAGCGGAGTGATATCAGCCGCGCCATCGCCAAACTTGGTGAAGAAACCCATCAGCGCTTCGGCGGCATGGTCGGTGCCAACGACCACCCCCTGACGCGCACCGGCAACCGCGTACTGGGCAATCATGCGCTGACGCGCCTTGATATTGCCATGTACGAAATCCTGCTGCGCGTCGTCACGGAATACCAGCCCGGCAGCCAGCGACTGTTCCAATATGGAATCGCTAGCGGGCTTGACGTCGACCACCAGGGTCTCGTCGGGCTGAATGACCTGCAGGCTGAGCTGGGCATCGGCTTCGTCACGCTGCAGCCCATAGGGCAGGCGCATGGCAATGAAGTATGCCTCGTGACCGCGCGCCCGGCATAGTTCGGCGGCACGCTGCGCCAGGCAGCCGCCCACCAGGGAATCTACGCCGCCGCTGATGCCAAGAACCAGGGTGCGCATGCCGGTGGACTGCAGGTAGTCCGCCAGAAATCGGCTTCGACGGTCGACTTCGAGTTCGGCATCGAACGTTGGGCTGACATAGAGCTGGGCAATAATGTCGCGCTGCTGGGAGCGCTGTTCAGGTGTTGCCACGATCCTTCCTCATAGATGTTCAAAAACGATCCAGCACCGCTCCCGTACTGGCCGTCGACACATTGAAAGCGAACTTCGCCTGGACGCCGCGCGTATAACGCGGGGGAGGCGCCGACCATGCGGCACGCCGACGGGCAAGCTCGTCATCCGGGACATGCAATTCCAGAGCCTGACGATGCGCGTCGATAGTGATGCGATCCCCTTCCTGTACCAGAGCAAGGCAACCGCCTTCTGCAGCTTCCGGTGTTACATGGCCGACCACCATGCCCCACGTACCGCCCGAGAAACGCCCGTCGGTAATCAGCCCGACGGAATCGCCCAGCCCCGCGCCGATGAGCGCGCTGGTAGGTGCGAGCATTTCAGGCATGCCAGGGCCGCCTCGTGGCCCCAGGTAACGCAAGACCATGATGTCGCCCGCCTGAATACGGCCATCAAGAATGGCTGCCAGCGCCGACTGTTCGTCATCGAAACACTTGGC
>JBAYOJ010000389.1:0-2683 GCA_041678385.1 Burkholderiaceae bacterium
GGTTTTGATGAACAGGGCTTCGTTTTCTACACCAATTACGAATCACGCAAAGGTAGGGAGTTGGCCGCCCACCCCCACGCCAGCCTGTTGTTCTTCTGGCAACCGCTGGAACGCCAGGTACGTATCGAAGGGCGGATTGAAAAAACCTCACCGCAGGAATCGGACGAATATTTCCACAGCCGTCCGCTGGGTTCGCGAGTGGGCGCATGGACATCTCCCCAAAGCCAGCCCATCAGTCGCGAAGAACTGGAATCACGAAACGCCGAACTGTCCGCCTCGCTGGGCGAGCATCCCGAACGGCCATCGCATTGGGGCGGCTACCGCCTGATACCGGACTACATCGAGTTCTGGCAGGGCCGGCCTTCCCGGCTGCACGATCGCCTGGCCTACCGTTTGCAGGATGGCCAGGGCTGGGTGATACAGCGCCTCGCCCCTTGACCCCACCGCTACGCCGCCTGACACCGTTGAATCGCTCATGACCGCTCACTCCCCGGACTTCGACCAAAGCTATTTCCGCTCTGCACTAGGACGTTTCGCCACTGGCGTCACGATCATCACGACGGAGACCGCGGAAGGCGACCCCTGGGGGCTGACCATCAGTTCCTTCAATGCGGTCTCGCTGGAACCCCCGATGGTGCTGTGGTCACTGTCACATTCGGCCTCGGCGCTGCCGCACTTCCTGCAGGCCAAGCGCTATGTGATTCATGTCCTTTCGGCCAGCCAACTGCCGCTCGCGCGCCGTTTCGCGTACGGCCGGCAGGAAGAACGCTTCTTGAACGTAGCGCTGAAGCCCAGCCCGCACGGTGTGCCCATGCTGGCCGACCCCGATACGGCGGCCTGGTTCGAATGCCACAATACAGCGCATCACCCTGCGGGTGACCATATCATTTTCGTGGGTCAGGTCGAACGCTGCAACCGGCGCTACGGTCAGCCTCTGGTATATCATGCAGGTGATTTCGATCTCACTCCTTCCATCGAACCGCTCCCTGATCGCTGACGGGGCAAGCCTTTCCCTATACAAAGTATCGACATGGCTGATGTAGACTGCATTGTCCTTGGCGCCGGGGTCGTCGGTCTGGCGGTGGCCCGTGAACTGGCCCTATCCGGCCGCGAAGTCCTGATCATCGACGCGGCCGAAGGCATAGGTACCGGCACCAGCGCCCGCAACTCCGAAGTCATTCATGCAGGCATCTATTATCCTCCAGGCAGCCTCAAGGCCAGGCTCTGCGTGCAGGGCAAGCAGATGCTCTACGAATACTGTGATCAGCGCGGGGTGGCTTACAAGCGGCTGGGCAAACTGATAGTCGCGACCGACCCCGAACAGACAGCCAAACTTTCCCGGATTACCGAACGGGCGCGGCGCAATGGGGTGGACGACCTCTACCTCATCAGCGGCACCGAGGCCGCCAGGCTGGAACCCGAACTGGTGTGCGATGCCGCCCTGGTTTCGCCATCCACGGGCATTATCGATAGTCATGGACTGATGCTGGCCCTGCAGGGCGATGCCGAAAACAATGGCGCGCAGTGCGCTTTCCTGACACCCTTCCTGAAAGGACAGGTTCTTGATAACGGCGAATTCCTGTTGTCATTCGGTGGCAGCGATGCAATGGAACTCACCGCCCGCTGCGTCATCAACGCCACTGGCCTGTCGGCCCCTGCCGTGGCTCGGCGGCTGACCGGGCAGCCCCAGTCACTGATCCCGCCCGCTTTTTACTGCAAGGGCAGTTATTTCACACTGTCAGGCCGTTCGCCTTTCAGCCACCTGATATACCCCATGCCGGATAATGCCGGGCTAGGCGTGCACCTGACCGTCGACCTGGGCGGGCAGGCCAAATTCGGGCCGGACACAGAATGGGTGGATGGCGAAGACTACAACCTTGACCCCAGGCGCGGCGATGGTTTTTACGACATCATACGCAGCTACTGGCCGAAGCTGCCGGATGGCGCCCTGCAGCCGGGATACACAGGTATCCGGCCCAAGATTGTCGGCCCCGACGAGCGGGCTGCCGACTTCATCATTGCCGGCCCCGGCACCCACGGTGTTGCCGGGCTGGTGAATCTGTTCGGTATCGAATCCCCTGGCCTCACTTCCAGCCTGGCCATCGGGCGCGCAGCCCTCGCCACGCTGGCTCAAACTCCGCAATACGGTTGAATCAATGAAGGAATACATACTGACGCTTTCCTGCCCTGACAGGGTAGGCATTGTCCATAATGTTTCAGGATGGCTGTTGAAGCAGCACGGCAACATTATCGATTCCCAGCAGTTCGGCGATCACGAAACCCGCCGCTTCTTCATGCGCGTGCATTTCCGCCTGCCTGAAGCGCAGGATGTGGATGCCCTGCATGCGTCCTTTGCGGGCGTAGCCGAACGTTTCGACATGGATGCCCGCATCCATGACCGTGAACGTCGGGCGCGCGTGCTGCTACTTGTGAGCCGCCAGGGTCACTGTCTGAACGATCTGTTATTCCGTACCCACACCGATCAGCTTCCCATCGATATTGTTGCTGTGGTTTCCAACCATAGGGATTTCGAGAACCTGGCGCGTTCCTACGACCTGCCTTTCCATCACCTGCCTGTCACTCCGGACACGCGCGCAGCCCAGGAAGCACAGATACTGGAACTCGTTAACCGCGAAAACGTCGACCTGGTCGTGCTGGCGCGCTACATGCAGATTCTTTCCGA
>JBAYOJ010000390.1:0-2677 GCA_041678385.1 Burkholderiaceae bacterium
GCGGGGAAGTCGATCAGCCGCCGGGCCCCGATCTGGAACTGCGGGCTCATGTCGGGAAAACGCCGTTGCAGCAACGCCACCAATTCGTCCAGTGAGCGAGGCGGTTGTGGCTTCTTGGCCATAAACAAAGATGGAATCATTTGAAGACCCACGCATTATATTGATTTGTTTGTTGCATAGGTATAGATTGATGAAACGTTTGTTGAATACTGATACGGTTGATTCCATGACACACGTTTTTCATCGCACCCCGCGCCAGCCGCTCGAATCCGTCGTGCGCGGCGAAGGCGTCCGTCTTTACGATAAGCACGGCAAGGGCTATATCGATGCTTCGGGCGGGGCTGCGGTGTCCTGCCTGGGGCATGGCCATCCCGACATCATTGCTGCCGTCAAGCAGCAGCTTGACGAGGTGGCTTATGTGCATTCTTCTTTCTTCACCACCGAGGCCTGCGAAGAGCTGGCGGATTTCCTGGCTGAGCGCGCCCCGGGCGATCTGAATCATGTCTATTTTGTTTCGGGCGGCTCGGAAGCGGTCGAGGCCGCCCTGAAGCTGGCACGTCAGTATTTCGTCGAGACCGGGCAAGCGTCCAGGCGCCACTTTATCGCCCGCCGGCAGAGCTACCATGGCAACACACTGGGCGCGCTTGCCATTGGCGGTAATGCCTGGCGCCGGGAGCCGTTTCTGCCTCTGTTGATGTCGGCCCATCATGTTTCGCCGTGCTATGCCTATCGGGATCAAGACCCCTCAGAAACAGACGAACAGTACGCTCAGAGGCTGGCTGACGAACTGGACGCGAAGATTCGTGAACTCGGGCCCGAGAACGTCGCGGCGTTCGTGGCCGAAACCGTAGTGGGGGCAACGGCTGGGGTGTTGCCGCCCGTCCGGACGTATCTACAACGTATTCGTGAGGTCTGCGACCGGCATGGTGTACTGCTCATCCTGGACGAAGTGATGTCGGGCATGGGGCGCACGGGTCATCTCTATGCCTGCGATGAAGATGGCATCGCTCCAGATATCCTGACCATTGCCAAGGGCCTGGGGGCCGGGTATCAGCCTATAGGGGCCATGGTCGCCAGCAGCAGGATCTACGATGCCATCGTTGGCGGCAGCGGTTACTTCCAGCATGGTCATACTTACATGGGGCATGCGACGGCATGCGCCGCTGCGCTGGCAGTGCAGCGTGTCATTGAGCGCGATGCCCTACTGAGCAACGTGCGTATGCGGGGCGAGCAACTGCGCGCGGTGCTGCAAAGCGAACTGGGTCACCACCCCAATGTGGGCGATATCCGGGGACGCGGTTTGTTCGTCGGCATTGAGTTCGTGGCCAACCGTGATGGAAAGCAGCCGCTAGACCCTGCGCGGCGCACGCATGCCGCGCTCAAGCAGCGGGCCATGGAGAACGGCTTATTGATGTATCCATCGGGCGGGACAGCGGACGGTGTGCAAGGTGATCATGTCTTGCTGGCGCCGCCCTTTATCTGCACCGAAGCCGATATTGCCGAAATCGTCGAGAAATTTTGCGCAACCGTGTGCAGCACGCTGCCCGCCTGATGACCGGCGCCTAATCGCAATCCAGCCTGTCAGCCAGGTCGACGAAGTCGGATGCGATCACGTCCCAGTCCTGTTCGGCGACGAGGTCGATCTTCTGTTCAGAGCCCCGCTCAACCGGGCGGGCGACAAATGCGGTCTTGAGACCGTTTTCCCGCGCGGCTGCAAGATCGCCATTATGAGCGGCCACCAGGCACACCTGATCTGGCGGCAAGTCCAGAACTTCTGCCGTGCGCAGGTAGGCCGCAGGCGCTGGTTTGTAGGCTTGCGCCACCTCCGCCCCCAGGATCGCATCCCACGGCAAGCCGCCGTGCTTTGCCATATTGATCATGAGCGCGATGTTCCCGTTGGAAAGCGTCGCAATGATGAATCGGGATTTAAGACGGGTCAGCCCGGCAACCACATCGGGCCAGGGGTCAAGGCGGTGCCAGGCACGGTTGAGATGATTGAGCTCTTCTTCAGCGACCGTGGCCGGGTCGACACCTAAACCAGGCAGAATATGCAGCAGATTCTCGCGGTGCAGGACATCCAGCCGTGTGAACGGCCTGACGCCGCTGCGGATCTGTTCCATGGATGGCTGATACTGGGCGCGCCAGGCATCGGCAAGCGCGTAAGGGTCTACTTGCGTATGCCCGGTACGTTGCAGAAACGTGGCCGCATCGCGGGCCACACCGCTGCGCCAGTCGACGACTGTGCCAAAGACATCGAACACCAGAGCACGTACATGATTTTTCATGGTTTTAGTCTACCTTAGCGCCGGATTGTTTGACCAATTGCGCCCATTTTTCCAGTTCAGAGAGGTTGAAGGCTGCGAACTCTTCTGGCGTATTGCCGACCGGCACGGTACCCATGTTCAGGAGCTGCTCACGCACGGCAGGCGTCCTGACTATGGCGGCGACTTCCGCGGACACTTTCTGTACGATGCTGTCAGGAGTGCCGGCGGGAGCCCACAAACCATACCAAGTGCTGATGTCGAACCCCGGTAAGCCGGATTCGGCTACCGTGGGAACGTCGGGCAATGCTGGAGAGCGCTTGAGGGAGCTTACAGCAAGCGCACGGAGATGTCCCGATCGTATGAATTGCATGCTGGAAGCCACGGAATCGAACATCATGGGGACTTGCCCACCA
>JBAYOJ010000391.1:0-2673 GCA_041678385.1 Burkholderiaceae bacterium
AATGGCCAGCACCCAGTGAGTCTTGGAGAAATGGCGATGGGGGAATTGTTTTATGAGTGCGAGAATAATCAGAATAACAGCCGCATAGAACTGTCCACTTGTCCACTTGTTCAGGCAGACCGCGCTGGGATGTCAGTCACTCGACAAACTGGGAGCGCGGGGCTTGCGTACCTCCGGCTGGTTTGACCAACCTGCCCCAGGCCACCATCCATTTCGGCACAACTGTCCACAACCATTGAATGACGGAAACCACCAGCGCAGTAATGTCCAGCCATTTGCGCAGCCGGTAGCTCTTGTTCATTCCGCCCAGAAAGGGTTCGATGGCGAAGGGGCGCAGTGCCAGTATCATGCCAACACTCATTGGCACCATGCTGAGTACCCCGGTGTAATTCACCAGGGAAGAGCGCAGCGAAAAAAAATCATAATGAGTCGAACGACTTCCTTGGTGAGTCTTTGGTTTTGCGCGCTTATGCCAGCACCCAAGCTGCCGCTGCAGTCAGCAATACCACCAAGGCGGGCGGCACGCGCCCGTAGACCAGCAGCGCAAAAGCGGCAAGCGCCAAGCCGAAATTGCTTCTGCTGTGGATGGCGCTGATCCATACCGGGTCGTATAAGGCTGATAGCAGGATACCCACCACACCGGCGTTGACCCCCGCCATCGCTGATTGCATGCCGCTGCGGTGACGCAGCGCTTCCCAGAATGGCAAGGCCGCGATCAGCACCAATAGCGCTGGCAGAAAGATAGTGCCCAGCAGTACCACGCCGCCCGTCCATCCGCCCAGCGCGCCATCGGCCACTGTGCCGAGATAGGCTGTAAAGGTGAACAATGGCCCCGGTACGGCTTGTGCAGCGCCGTAACCCGCAAGAAAATCGGCATTGCTGACAAAGCCATCGGGTACGACAGTGGCCTGCAACAGCGGCAATACGACATGGCCGCCGCCGAACACCAAGGCGCCGGCGCGGTACACGCCGTCCACTAAAGCCACCACAGATGAACCCGTGGCTAAGACCGCCAAAGGCAAGCCAATCAGCAATATGGCAAACAACAATAGTGCGGCCATGCCCAGTTTGCGCGAGACCGGGTAGAAATGGGCTTTGCTGCTGGGTACTTGCGAGATCTCCAATCGCCACCAGCCTAACAACCCCGCTGCTGCAATGGCAGCCACCTGCCCGATCACCGAGGGCAGAATCAGAGTGAGCAAGGCTGCAAGGATGGCCAGGGTGGCGCGCCCACGATCCGGACACAAGGTTTTTGCCATGCCCCATACGGCCTGTGCCACGATAGCCACCGCAACGATCTTCAGCCCCTGCACCCAGCCCGACTCAGCCAGACCCTGACACTGGGCTATGCCATAGGCGAACAAAATCAGCGCGATGGCGGATGGCAGGGTGAAGCCGGCCCATGCGGCCAGCAAGCCCGGCCATCCCGCACGTCCCAGGCCCAACGCCATGCCCACCTGGCTGCTGGCCGGTCCCGGCAGAAACTGGCACAACGCCACCAGGTCGGAATAGCCGCGATCATCCAGCCAGCGGCGGCGCTCGACGAATTCGGTGCGGAAATAGCCCAGGTGGGCGATCGGCCCTCCGAAAGACGTCAGGCCCAGCTTGAGGAAGGCGACGAATACCTCAGTCACCGTGCCTTGGGTATTGGTTTCATGTTCCGCATCTGTTGAATCTGTCATTGACCTGTGGCCTCCTGGGAAGATTCTTCTATAACATGTGAACAATGAAAACTCTCATCGAGGCAGGAATGGATAACAGAAATGGCAACCAGACTTGGCAAGAGGTTCTCGATTTCTGGTTTCCCGAGGGACGTTCGCTTCAGATTGACCCCGCGACACATAGAGATTATTGGTTCTGGCGAATGCGGGGTGGCGCAGATCGCGAGATTACGAGCCGCTTTTCGGATCTGACGGTAGAAGCTGCGGCAGGCCATCTTGATCATTGGGCATCTGAATCCGACGGAAGATTGGCGCTTATCATCGTACTCGATCAGTTTTCAAGGTCGGTGTGGAGAGACAGCGCCCGTGCCTTTGCTCAGGATACCGCCGCACTGGCGCTGGTCATGGAAGGCTTGTCGAATGGTCACTATGCGGCGCTGCCTACGTCTTGGTTCAAGATTGTTTATGGCCTGCCTCTGGGTCATTGCGAGGGGGCCGATCACCTCGACCGTCTTGATCTTCTCATCAAGCTTCGTGAAGACGTCGCAGTACAAGTGCCCGTACACCTCTTGCCGATATACCAATCTCTGGTGAAGCAGGCTTATGATGTACGGGAGATTATTGCCGCTTTTGGACGGCATCCCCACCGCAACCAGCTTCTTGGCCGCCGATCGACTCCTGACGAAGAAGCCTACATAGCTAAAAAACAGTTTCCCCATTTGCGAGCATTTCAAGGCTGATTGCTCAACCGTTCTGCCGCACCGGTAAGCTGATTAGGGAAGCTCTAAATCATCCGAGCGGTAAGCAGGCGCCCCGGTTTCGGTTGTCAGAAAGCCCCCAACCGCAGGGCCAGTGCAGCTAGGGTGGCAAGCAATACCGGTAGTGTCAGCACGACTCCCACCTTGAAATAGTATCCCCAGGTGATTTTCACGCCTTTGCGAGCCAGCACGTGCAGCCATAAGAGCGTTGCCAGGCTGCCGATGGGCGTAATCTTCGGGCCGAGGTCGCTGCC
>JBAYOJ010000392.1:0-2669 GCA_041678385.1 Burkholderiaceae bacterium
ATATTTGCAGCCCAGGATGGTCGGCTTGCGGGCACCCGTGACGGCGGGCAGCCCGGCGGGCGTGCGCGTGTCATAGCACCAGGCCAGCCAGCCGAAGGCTGCGGCTTCTACCCATTGAGCAGGTAGGCCGTGTTCATCGGTACTGCTCAGGGGGCAGCAAGGCAGGGCGGTTTGCAGGGCACCCATTAATGCCTTGTTGTGGGCCCCGCCCCCACAAACCAGCACATCATTCACATCGCCAGCGTAACGACTGATCGCACTAGCAACGCTTTGGGCTGTCAGGTGCAGCAGTGTCGCCTGGACGTCGGCGGTATCGACATCAATATCCTTGATACGGGCTTCTGCCAGCTGGCGTTCCAGCCATAGCGGATTGAAGTCATCGCGACCGGTGGACTTGGGCGGGGCAAGGCTGAACCATGGGTCAGCCAGCATATTCGCCAGCAAGCCAGGCAGTGGCTGGCCGGACGCCGCCCACTCGCCATCTCTATCGTAGGCCTGCCCTTGGTGGCGTTGGACCCAGGCGTCCATCAGCATATTGGCCGGGCCGGTATCAAAGCCCAGGATATTGCCATCCGCGTTCAGGATCGTGATATTGGCAATGCCCCCCAGATTCAGCACCACGCGCGTTTGCCCGGAAGAGAACTGCGCAGCATGGAAGGCGGGCACCAGGGGCGCACCCTGGCCGCCTGCGGCAATATCGCGGCTGCGGAAGTCGGCAACGACGTCAATGCCGGTCAGGTGGGCAAGCCGGGCTGGCGCGTTGAGTTGAACGGTGTAGCCTAGGTCAGGTCGATGGCGGACAGTCTGCCCATGGGCGCCGATGGCGGCAATATCAGCCGCAACCATGCCGACCGTATCAAGTACTTCGGCGACGGCTTCAGCGTACAGTGTGGCGAGTTCGGCCGCGGCCAGCGCAGCCTGTCCGAGTTCGTCTGGGCCGGAGGCATTCAATGCAAGAAGTTCATGGCGCAGGGCGGGTGGTAATTCGACGCTGGCGCCCGCTTTTGCCCGGGCTTGCCCTGAGCTGTCGACGTCGATGACCACGGCATCAACAGCGTCAAGGCTGGTCCCGGACATGATGCCGATGTAAGCCTTCCCGGTACTCGGGGGCATGGCTTATTGCTGGCTGGCGACCTGCACGGTATCGCCGTCGGTGTCGGAAATGGCCGGACTTCTGAGCAATTCGATATGGTCGCGATACTGCGCCACGACGGCCTCGAATTGTTGGCTTTCGGCAGGGCTGAGCGTGCGGGCAACGGGCAGATCGACCGACAGTGGATTGACCGGCTTGTTGTTGACGCGGAATTCATAATGCAGGTGCGGGCCAGTGGACCAGCCGGTGGAACCTACGTATCCGATATGTGTGCCCTGGCTGACCTTGACACCCTTTTTGATGCCCTTGGCGAAGCCTTTCTGGTGCGCATAGAGGGTGGTGATGTTGCCGTGGTGCTCAAGAATGATGGTATTGCCGTAGCCCCGCTGCCAGCCCGCAAACTTCACGACCCCGTCGGCGGTGGCCAGGATGGGCGTACCGCTGGGGGCTGCGTAATCGACACCATTGTGTTGACGCCAGCCACCATGAACGGGATGGCGCCGGCCGCCGAATGTGGAGCTGATGCGAGTGAACTTCAACGCGTTGCGCAGGAAGGCGCCTTTCAGGCTTTCGCCATCAAAATCGTAATAACCGCCAGAAGATGATTCAGGGGCGAACCAAACTGCGTCGAAGGCCTTGTCCTTGTTAAGGAATTCGAGCGCCAGGACACGCCCGGCCCCCACGCTGCGACCTTCGCTGGAATAGGTTTCATAGACGAGCCGGAAGCGGTCGCCCTTGCGAAGATCACGCATGAAGTCGATCTTGCTGCTCAGGATCTCGACCATCTGGAAAGTGATGTTGTCGGGAATGCCGGCGGCGTCGGTAGCGCCGAACAGCGAACTGATGATTTCGCCTTCGGCAATGCGGATCTGGGTGTCGGCCACCTGTTCCTGCTCGGTGGCAGTGAAGCCGCCTTCGCCGTCGGGGCTGATTTCAAGCCAGCGGCTGACATAGCGCCCTTCATTGCGCGCACCCGGCGTGTGATCGTAGCGCAGGGACACCAGGCGCCCTTCGTGGTCGAGCGCGACCCGGATCACGCGACCCGGATAAAGCTTGTAGATGGAGCGCGCGGACGGGTCTTGCACCAGAAAGGCCTGCAGGCCGGCTTCCTGCACATGCAGGCGCTGAAGCAGGGCAGCCAGCGTATCGCCGCGGCGAATGACGGTTTCACTGATGAACGGGTCGCTGCCGGCGGTTTCGGAGAGGACTTCGATGGCCGGCAGCGGAAGCACGCTTTCAGCGGTGTAAACGATGGGCTTGTCGGGCGGCTGCACGACGGCCAGCGCGCCGGCGGCGGCAAACAGGCCCAAGGCTACCAACATGACACTTTTTCGGAAGAGATGAAACGGTTTGCGATGCGCGCGCATTGCCTCGCGCAGGGATGGCGTTTCGGGGATCCCTTTTTCAGACATGGACGAAAACCTGGATGATAAGATGCTGCGGTTGCCGACGTGCACAACCCCATCCGCATGCGGGGTCGTTATTAGCACGCTATGCTATCCGATTAACGGAAGGTTTTCGAGACTTTTTCCGAATTTTTACCTAACAATTTCACTTCGATCGAATCTGCCCTGGC
>JBAYOJ010000393.1:0-2667 GCA_041678385.1 Burkholderiaceae bacterium
GCGCTGCCTGATGCAAACCCCCGACCGGATCGGGGGTTCCACGACCTGCGCCGGCAGGCGGCGATACAATGCCAGATTCTTTCAAACATCAACGTCCGGCGCGCCAGCGTGGCTGGCGGCGGGCCGGCACCGGGTCTTCCTGTGAACTATCCTGCATTGCCTTATCCCGTTTCGTCGTACACGCAGGGCGCCGAGTTCGTGCGCCAGCTCAGTAAGCGCATCCTCATCATGGATGGCGCCATGGGTACCATGATCCAGCGATACAAGCTGGCGGAAGGTGATTTCCGCGGTGAACGCTTTGCCGACCATGCGCGCGACGTCAAAGGCAATAATGAGCTGCTGTCGCTGGTCAAGCCCGAGATCATCTCGGAAATCCATCAGCAGTATCTTGATGCCGGTGCCGACATCATCAGTACCAACACCTTTGGTGCCACGGCCATCGCTCAATCCGATTACGGCCTGGAAGACATTGCCTACGAGCTGAATCTGGAATCCGCCCGGCTGGCGCGTGTTGCGGCCGATGCCAGCGGCACGGCTGAATGGCCGCGTTTCGTGGCGGGCGCCTTGGGGCCGCAGCCCCGCACGGCGTCGCTATCGCCCGATGTCAACGACCCGGGGGCGCGCAATGTCACCTTTGAAGAGCTGCGCGATGCCTATACGGAACAATTGCGCGGCCTGCTTGATGGCGGCATTGATATCGTCCTGATCGAAACCATCTTCGACACACTCAATGCGAAGGCGGCCATTTTTGCGGTCGAATCGGTATTTGAAGAACTCGGCGTGCGTCTGCCGGTCATGGTATCGGGTACGGTCACTGATGCCTCGGGCCGCATACTTTCGGGCCAGACGGTCGAAGCCTTCTGGAATTCGGTCCGTCATGCGCGGCCCGTAACCATAGGGCTCAACTGTGCGCTGGGCGCCGCGCTGATGCGCCCCTATATCGCAGAATTATCCAAGCTTTGCGATACCTGGGTCTGTGTTTATCCCAACGCCGGTCTGCCCAACCCCATGGCCGAGACCGGCTTTGATGAAGGCCCCGAAGAAACCTCCTCGCTCCTGGAAGAGTTCGCCCGTTCGGGCCTGGTCAACGTGGCTGGCGGCTGCTGCGGCACTACGCCCGAGCATATCCGCGCCATTGTGGCCAAGGTCGCTGAACTGCCGCCCCGCGTCGTACCCGAAATTCCCGTCAAAACCCGCTTGTCAGGGCTGGAAGCACTGAATATTGATGGCGACACCTTATTCGTGAATGTGGGCGAGCGCACCAACGTCACGGGCAGCAAGATGTTCCTGCGCCTGATCCGCGAGGAAAAATACGAGGAAGCCCTGCAGGTCGCCCGCCAGCAGGTCGAGAATGGCGCGCAGATCATCGATATCAATATGGATGAAGCCATGCTGGATTCGGCCGCCTGCATGCGCCGCTTCCTGAACCTGATCGCGTCCGAGCCCGATATTTCCCGCGTACCCATCATGATCGACAGTTCGAAGTGGGACGTCATCGAGCAGGGCCTGCGCTGTGTGCAGGGCAAGGCAGTGGTGAACTCGATTTCCATGAAGGAAGGCGAAGCCGCTTTCATTGAACATGCCAAGCTGTGCCGCAAATACGGTGCGGCGGCAGTGGTCATGGCTTTCGACGAGCAGGGCCAGGCTGACAGCCTTGAACGGCGCAAGGAAATCTGCGCGCGGGCCTATCGCATCCTGGTCGATGAAGTTGGCTTCCCGCCGGAAGACATCATCTTCGACCCCAACGTGTTCGCCATTGCCACAGGTATAGAAGAACACAACCATTACGCGGTGGACTTTATCGAGGCCACTGGCTGGATCACGCAGAACCTGCCTCATGCGCGGGTGTCGGGTGGCATCTCCAACGTCAGCTTCTCCTTCCGTGGCAACGATGTCATGCGAGAGGCCATCCATGCGGTCTTTCTGTATTACGCCATTCAGCAAGGGCTGACCATGGGCATCGTCAATGCCGGCCAGCTGGCGGTATACGACGACCTGGACAAGACCTTGCGCGACATGGTCGAAGACGTGGTGCTGGATCGCCCTGAACCCTTGGGGCGCACCGATCCGGCTGATGAGCGGTCGTCCACCGAACGCCTGGTGGAGCTGGCTGAAACGATCAAGGGCAGCGGCGCACGCAAGGAAGAAGACCTCAGCTGGCGGGAAGCGACGGTTGAAGAACGCCTGTCGCATGCGCTGGTGCATGGCATCACCACCTTCATCGTTGAAGACACGGAAGAAGTCCGTCAGAAAATCGCTGACCAGGGCGGGCGGCCCATCCAGGTGATCGAAGGGCCGCTGATGGACGGCATGAACGTCGTCGGCGACCTCTTCGGTGCCGGCAAGATGTTCCTGCCCCAGGTCGTCAAATCGGCCCGCGTAATGAAGCAGGCGGTGGCTCATTTGATTCCCTTCATCGAAGAAGAGAAACGGCAGATTGAAGCAGCGGGTGGCGACGTTCGCCCCAAGGGCCGCCTGGTCGTCGCAACGGTGAAGGGGGATGTTCATGACATTGGCAAGAACATTGTGACCGTCGTGCTGCAGTGCAACAATTTTGAGGTCGTCAACATGGGTGTCATGGTGCCGGCGTCCGAGATCCTGGCCAAGGCCAAGGAAGAAAAGGCCGACATGGTGGGGCTGTCCGGCCTCATCACCCCCAGCCTCGAA
>JBAYOJ010000394.1:0-2663 GCA_041678385.1 Burkholderiaceae bacterium
CGACAATCTTGGAGTGCCTGGCAGTGCGTTCGGCAGCGTCCAGCGTGTTGTCAGCCTCCAGAATGCTTGCCCAGTCAGGGAAGGATACGGCACGGTTCAATTCGGTCTTAGTCATGGTAGTCTCCTGTGCGCGGTTTGTCTTTCCAGTTTGTCCTAAATGACATTTAGCATCAAGTGGAAAAACAAACTCGCCAACATCAGAGACACACCTTAAATTTTATTGCCAAGTAATGAAAAAAAACTGTAAGCGTTCACGGGGCTACAGGTAGGTCATGAGCTTTGCGATGGCTTGAAGTGCCGATGGGCCGGTTGGCAAGTTGGCCGGGGCCGTTCAAAGCCCATAAGGCCAACCTTGCTTGCAACGTTTACCCAAGGTCGTTTCCCCGCTGGGTTAGATCAGCCCGACATCCCCGCGGGTGGGGCTGCCGGGCGTATCAGCCCAGGGCGGGAACAAGGGAGGGAGCGGGTTCGTCCCTGAAGTAAGCACGCAAGGCAGTGCGGATGAACTCGAAGACAGAGCGTCCCTGCATGGCACAGGTTCCAACCACTGTCCAGAGGCGTTCGCAGCTTTCCCGCCCCTTTTCGCTGCGCGTGCCCTGCGTGATGCGTCGGTCGATTACCACAAAGCGCACGGCTTGCTCGGCGAGGTTGTTGGTGGGTGAGATGCCGGGAGTGGTGATGAACTCGAAATAAGCCTTGCCGTTTTGGCGGAAGCGTTTGGCCATGTTGAAGGCTTCACGCTTCAACTCCTTGCCGTTGCCGTCCAGACGCGAGGGCACATCGCGTAGTGCCACTTCCAGGATGTGCTCACGAGCCTGTTCCAGCGAGTGTTGAAAGAGGGGCGGGGTAAGCTCGTCCCGGCCATGGATCACCTTGAACAGAGCCTTAAGCGCCGCGAGCAGCCGTGCGCCATAGGCACGCGTCGCGGCGTCGGGCAGCTTCGTGAGGAACTTGACGTCGCGGATCAGGTGGGCAATGCAGAACTGCACGGTAACGTTGAAGTTCTTCATGAACTTACGGTAGGCGGAGAAGTAGTCGCAGCCGATGACACCGTCGAATTCCTCGCCAAGCACCTCCAGCAGAACCTGCGCGCCACGGGACTTGTCAATTTTGAACAACACATAGAGGTCGGCGCGGAAAACCCAGGTCCAGAACTTCTCCCCGTTGTCCTTGTGGCCGGTCTCGTCAACATTGAGCGATTGCTCCAGTGACAGCTTTGCCAGCAGTTCAGCGTAGGGTGCCCCCAGTGCGGTGGATGCCTTGGCTATGATCTTGCGCAGGTAGCCGCGTGAAACCCTTTCACCCAGCACATCGCTCACAAACTTACGGATTGTGCTGAAAGATGCGTGACAGATGGCTTTCATGTAAACCACCAGCGCGCTTAGACGCTCCTTGAAGAGCCCTTCCCTGACGACTGCGGCCGGAAAGGGATGGTAATGGACTGCCTGGCAACGTTCGCACCAAATCGGATACGAACGATGCTCCTCCTTGAAGACGGGGATTTCCTTGATCTCCATCTGTTGGAGCACCCGCGGTGGATCATCAAGAAACTTGATCTCCGTGTTGCCGCACTCCGGGCAGGCATCAAGCCGGTAATCGTAGGCGTTGGTAATTTCAGATAACGAAAAACCTGGGCGTTCGTGCCGAGGGTGTCCAGGCTGTCCACCAATCTTGCGCTTCCCAGGTGCCCGCTGTTGAGACTTGGGACGCGTAATATCCGATGATGGCGGTTTGCTGGAATTGCCCGAATTCTTAGAGAGCCGCGCCACCAAAACCTCTAGCTCCTTGACCCGCTTTTCCAGCAGAGTCGACTGAGCTGCCAGGGGTTCCAGCTCCTTCACCCGCTTTTCCAGCAAATCCGACCTCTGCAATATCTCGTAGACGGCGTCCGCCATCTTTTCCGGGCCAAGTGGGTAGAGTGCCAACACCTTTTCAAGGGAGGCATGTACATGCTCCTCTTGCCGTTCCGGTGTGCCTCTGATGGGTGACATGACGCCACAATACGTTACTCAGGCACCAGGGTACAGCCTTTTTTTTGCGTTATTGCCTGTTCTGCGAGCCACGGCACAAAAGGGATAGCGGAGGCTCATCAAGTTTATAGGCAACCAATAGACCAAGGCCCCCCCCGTGAACGGTTACGAAGAAAGAAGGTCGGGCCTGCGAATAGGTACTTGGCGGCCCAGGAGCCTCCTGATGGCCGCGGGAACAGCTCCGCCCTTAGACAGAGTTACTTTTCGGTGTCCGCTTTTTCTCAACCACGCTTCCAGCACAGGAGATGACGATGCATGAAGACAGCAGCAGGACAGGATTGGCGGCGGTCTGCGCCCGAGTTGGTCAGCCGCCTTTGCACGGACTATCGCAACGCTCGGATATTGGCCGACCCGTGGTCGCGGGCGGCCCACAGCATGGTGCAAGGCTGGCGCATCCGTCTCAGCCGTCCGCCAGCGAAGGGCAACCAGCGATTCACTGCCAGGCCGACGTGGAGAGCATTCGCTCGACTGGCGACGGGAATTGCATCCACGAAGGCCAACCATTCACGGAGGAGCGATTGGCATCTATGGGCCACGCGCCGGGTGGGACCCGGCAGCCGGTACATCCCCAAACGAGCGCGAACGTGGGGATGGCAGGCCGACCGACCGGCCCGGTGTCGACAGACAACGTGC
>JBAYOJ010000395.1:0-2661 GCA_041678385.1 Burkholderiaceae bacterium
AGGAAGCGGGACACCATGTTGTAGGCACCCACTGTGGCAACCAGTTCAACGAGTTCCTGGTTGCTGAAGTGGGTTTGCAGGTCGTTGATCACCTGTTTGTCGACCTGGACATTGCGGGTCATCTCATCGGTGAGCGCCAGCACCCGTTTTTCCTTTTCGCTGAAAAGGGCCGAGTTCTGCCAGTTTTCCAGTTCATCGACCTGCTGCTGACTCATGCCTTCTTTCAGGGCGATGGGGATATGCTGATCGGCCTCGTACTGGGCGCCGTTGATCTGGGCGACGCGTACGATCACCATTTCCCTGAGGGCGCCGTGCAGGGTGGATTTCTGCCGGACCGCCGTCAGATAGTTGAGCCAGCCCTCGGCAATGGGGGGGCTGTGCAGCAGCATTTGGTACAGATGCAGAACACTGCCGCGCTCTTTGACGATACGTTCGACGAGCGGGCGCGTCGCTTCGGTATTCATATCCGCATAGGGAATTCTGGCCACAACTTGCTCCTGTTCTTTTGGTGATGGGGACGAGTCCCACTTTACCTGTCTTGCGAAGGCGGGTGAAGTTCCAGGATTCATGCGGTTGATTCGTCAAGGGAATGAATATCAGCCCAGGGCAGCCTGATGGCGTTTTGCCACTTCAGGCCAGTTGATGACATTGAAGAAGGCGGCAATGTATTCGGGGCGCCGGTTCTGATACTTCAGATAATAGGCATGTTCCCAGACGTCCAGACCCAATATGGGCGTATTGCCCGACATCAGCGGGCTGTCCTGGTTGCCCGTGCTTTCGACGACCAGTTTCTTCTGTGGTGTGACGCTGAGCCAGGCCCAGCCGCTGCCAAAGCGGGTCAGTGCAGCCTTGGTAAAGGCTTCCTTGAATTTTTCCATACCCCCCAGGTCGGCGTCGATGGCGGCAGCCAGCTTGCCTTCGGGCAGGCCACCACCATCGGGTGACATCACTGTCCAGAACAGGCTGTGGTTGGCGTGGCCGCCGCCATTGTTGCGAACCGCCCCGCGCACACTCTCGGGCAGACTATCTATCTTACTGACCAGTTCGTCGACCGGCGGGAAGTCGAGTTTTGCTTCTTCCAGCGCGGCATTCACATTATTGATGTAGGTCTGGTGATGTTTGGTGTGATGGATCTCCATGGTCTTTGCATCAATATGCGGTTCGAGCGCATCGTAGGCGTAGGGAAGAGGGGGCAAGGTATAAGACATGACTGAACTCCGGTGGAATGTTAAGAAACCGGCCGGCCCTGCGAAGGATCGGCTCGTGCAAGCTGCCTTTTAGGGTGAACAGGACCTAACCAAAGGGGTCGATACACCTCGTTAAGGTGAGCAGGGGAGGGGCAAACACTGGGCCTGCCTGCATAGCGTCAAACCGGCCGTCGATGTTTCCTTAATAAGGATGATAAGCAGTTTCATTAACTATTTCAAATTCAAAGATTTTTTCCCGGCAAGGAATGCGGAGGATTAGAATTGCGCTGTCCGAAACCGGAATTCAGTTCCTGCCTTTCATCGCTGCATACTAAAAAGGAAAAGCCATGAAGGAATGCTGCAACGAGATGTCGGCTCCAAAACCTGGCAGACGGCAATGGATCAAGGCAGCGGGGGCGGCTGCGGCTGTGGCGGCCGGGGCGGGCGTGCTGCCAGGGCAGGCAAACGCAGTGTCGCTTTCCAAGGAACAGCGCGACGCCATGACGCCGGACCAGGTGCTTGAAATGCTGCGTGAAGGCAATGCCCGCTTCCGTGGTGGCACCATGAATTCCCATGATTTTCTGGCGCAGAAAAGGGCGACAGTTACCGGCCAGTACCCCGCTGCCGTCATATTGAGCTGCATAGACTCACGCGCCCCTGCCGAAATCATCTTCGATGCCGGAATAGGCGACGTCTTTGGCGCCCGGGTGGCTGGGAATGTCCTCACGCCTGACCTGCTGGGCAGCATCGAATTCTCTTGTGCTATCGCGGGCGCCAAGCTGGTGCTGGTCATGGGCCACACGGCCTGCGGTGCCATTGCCGGGGCGATCAATGGTGTGCAGCTTGGCAACCTGACCGGTCTGCTCGACCGCATCCGGCCGGTTGTCGATGCCGCTGCCTACGTGGGGGATCGCAGCGGCAGCAACCCGGATTTTGTCAATGCGGTCGCCGTGGCCAATGTCAACCACACCATAACCAGGATACGCCGCGAAAGCCCGCTGCTGGCGGGCCTTGAGCAGCAGGGGAAGATCCGCATTGCGGGGGCCATGTATGGCCTGGGCAATGGGCAAGTTGATTTTCTGAACTGAGGGTGGCGCCCTGATTCACAGCAGGCCTTCTATGGGAAGCAGGGACAGGAAACGTACATACGCAAGCTTCCACCAAGGGGTAGAAGGCTCAGCCGTCAGTACGCGTTCTGAGCCGTTACGGCGTTCCACCCAATAAAGCTCGCCGGCGTCATCCAGGCCCAGCTCATACGCCTGGATGGGGATTTCTGTATTGAAAGTCTGTGCCACAGCCCGCGCCATATCAGCGCTTTCTATTACAAAGCCCAGTTCCGTATTGAGGCGGGCCGAGCGCGGGTCGAAATTGAATGAACCGACAAAGACGCGTTCGCCATCGACTGAAAAAGTCTTCGCGTGCAGGCTGGACCCTGAGCTGCCGAAAGGGCCGGCCTTTTCATGGAAGGATTCCT
>JBAYOJ010000396.1:0-2643 GCA_041678385.1 Burkholderiaceae bacterium
TGGAAGCCCCGCAGATTGCTGTGGCGCTGATTGTCGAGAACGGCGGCTGGGGTTCGACAGTGGCCGCGCCTATCGCCCGCAACATATTTGATTTCTGGCTGGACCCCGAACGTGTCGAAGCGCGCCGCCTGGCGGATTTGCGCAGCTATGAGCCGGACATGGCGATGGAAGCGGGCGAAGAAGGCGACGCGGGTGAGTCGCCCGATGCCATGGTGGCGCCCGAGGATATGCCGCCGGTCGGCCCGGAACAGAATGAAGAAGGTCAACGGGGCACCCGTGGTGTGCCCGCCCAGCCGCCGGTGCGTATTCAGCTCAGGGGGGGCGAATGAGACGTTTGCTGCAGTATGGTGTAAGGATGATCACGGCCTTCGACTGGCCGCTGCTGGCATTGTTGGTGATCATGTCGTTGCTGGGGCTGACCATCATGCACTCCGCCGTCGGTGGTACCGATTGGCGGTTTGCCGAACAGGCGCGTAATTTCCTGATCGCCTTTGCCGCCTTGTGGGTTGCCGCCCTCTTGCCACCCCCCATGCTGATGCGGGCTTCGCCCTATGTCTATGTCGTGGGCGTGCTGCTGCTGCTCGGTGTGGAATTCTTCGGTGAAACGAGCAAGGGGGCGACACGTTGGCTCGACCTGGGCGTCGTGCGCCTTCAGCCTTCCGAAATGCTGAAGATTTCTGTTCCCATGATGCTGGCCTGGTATTTCCACAAGCATCAGGGCACCCTGCGCATACGCGACTACTTCGTGGCAGCCTTGCTGCTGGCCATTCCGTTCATGCTGATCGTGCGCCAGCCTGATCTCGGTACCGCACTACTGGTGTTCGCTACCGGCTTCTTTGTGATTTATTTCGGTGGGCTGTCCTTCCGCCTGCTGTTGCCGCTATTCGTCGCGGGTGTTGTGGCTATCGGCTCACTGGTGTTCTACGAAGACCAGATCTGTCAGCCCGGGGTGGACTGGGTTGTGCTGCACGAATATCAGAAGTATCGGGTATGCACCCTGCTTGACCCCAGTGTCGACCCTTTAGGAAAGGGGTTCCACACCATACAGTCGATGATTGCCATTGGTTCCGGTGGCGTATACGGAAAAGGCTATCTGATGGGCACCCAGTCACATCTGGATTTCATTCCTGAACGCACGACCGACTTCATCTTCGCAGTGTTTGCCGAGGAATTCGGCTTGTACGGCGGCATCATGATGCTGGTGCTGTATGGCTTGTTGGTGCTGCGAGGCCTGCATATTGCACAGCAGGCACGCACGCAATACGGGCGCCTGCTGGCGGGGGCGATGGCCATGATGTTCTTTGTCTATGTGTTCGTGAACATCGGCATGGTCACCGGCATATTGCCGGTGGTGGGCGTACCCTTGCCCTTTCTGAGCTATGGCGGTACGGCGCTGCTTACCTTGGGAGTGGGCGGTGGCATACTCATGAGCATAAGTTCATACCGCCCGCCCCGGAATTAGCCTGGTGTCTCATTGCAAAAAGTGAACCCATGAGGCGTTGCCAGCCTAGTAACTGTCAGGAACGTCCACCTGATATCGCACGGGTAAGATCAGCAGCACGGTCACGGAGATACTCACCCAGAGTGATCAGCGTAGGCCCGTTGAGCTTGGCGCTGAAACCAACAGCGCTGATAGCCATGATCGGTTGACCAAATTCGTCCAGAACGGCAGCAGAAGCGGTGCTGACGCCTTTTACGTAGTGGCCGGCATCGATGGCATAGCCTTTTTCTCGAGCATCCTCAACGCCTGTCATATACTCGCTGAATGACGGTTTTTCGTCCCAACGAAGTTCGTCAAACCTGATCTTGAGCTCTTGTTTCGACAGCCCCGAGCTGGCCGCCATGCAGCGGCCCAATGCGGCGATGTACATGGGCAAGCGCTGACCCACGCTCAAGTGCACCCTTACAGAGCCATCACTATCCGCGCGGTCCACGAGAACGACCCGTTCGCCACGCGTACGTTGCCACAAAGTCATCGTGACGCCGTGGCTGCGGGCCACATCCTCAAGAATGGGGCGCGCCAGTCTGACGTAAGAGCCCTGCTCCAGCACGCCTTTGGCCAGTTCAACTAGGCCCAGCGCCACCGAGTATGTCTTGGTTTCCTCGTCGAAGTTCACCAGTCCCTCATGCACGAGAGTCTTGAGCATGTGGAAGCAGGTGCTGGAATTCATTTGAAGGTCGCGCGCTATGCGGGTCACGCCCATGGGGGGCGCTGACGCGCTCAGGTAGCGGAGTATTCTCAACCCGCCAACAAGCGCTCCTACAAGTTTTTCGGACGGTTCGCTTGTCATTCAGATTCCTGCATTGTTTCCATTCATTCTTTGGCTGCGAGACGGGCCAGATAGCCTCCAATACGCTCCTGGACACCGGGAAGGGAGAAATTCTCGTGCATGAGCGGCTCGAGCATTTGCACACGCTTAATAAACCGCTCAGGCAGTTCCATGAGCAATTTGCCTTTGCGTGCGATCCGCAATGCGTCTCGTCGAGCAAGATAATACGACAGCCGTTCCTTGGACGATACCTCGAAGTCTGCAGCTTGGACGAGATCCGTTACCCAGCCGTGGTCGAACGCCAGGGCCGCGGTAATGGGCTGCGTGTTGAAGCACATTCTGCGCGCAAGGGCGCGGGGCAATTTGGCTTCAA
>JBAYOJ010000397.1:0-2628 GCA_041678385.1 Burkholderiaceae bacterium
CCCTTGTCGCCTATTTGCACGATTCCGTGCGCGACGGGGACTTGGTGCTGATCAAAGGCTCACGCCGCAATTCGGATTTTGGCGGCGTGGCAAGATTGCTTGTAGAGAAAAGCATCCAGCAGATGCACGCTGATGATTTAAGCACCCCGACGGAACGGCCCTGCAACGCCACAACCTTTGCCGATTATTTCCGTGGACAATGGCTGGTACGGCCCACCCCGGACTGGACGCCCGGCCGCATGATTGCCAGCCTCTCGAAAGCGAGGGCCGGCGACTTTATACCCATCGTTTCCCGAAAGGAAAAATCAAGGATAGGCGTCAGCCTCAAGCATATCAACGAGCAGGGCCTGCCCTCGAAGGCATGCCTGATCACTGATCGACCTGTAAATCCAGGCGACGAATCAATTCCTGTTCTGAAGGTTGATTCCATACAGGCAGCAGTCGAAAAATGGGTGTACAACCACAGACGGCAATACCAGGGAACACTCTTTTCCATTACAGGAAGTGTGGGCAAGTCGACGACAACGCTGATGCTTTCAAGGATGCTGAAGAAACGTGGCCGCTGCCTGGTCAATCTTTATGACAACCTGCGGTCAGGGATATACAGATCCGCATGCACACTCGGTGAGCAGGATTTTGCGGTTTTCGAGATCGCCCAAGGGTCATTGCCTTCCTCATCACGATCCCTCCGCCCGGATATTGCGATTTTGTTGTCTATTTCCCCTGCACACATGGAAAGGCATTCTTCCCTTGACGCCCTGGTCAGATGCAAGATGCAGATCTTTGAAGGAAACCCCGGAAAGGGAATAGCCGTCATCAGTAGAGACATTCCCTATTATGAAATTGCAGCAGCACATGCGCAAGCACATGGAAGAAGCATAATCACCTTCGGCAAACATAAAAGTTCTGATTTCAAACTTGTCTCGGATGATCCGGTTAAAAGAACGTTCACTTTCACAATGGGCGGGCGCGCCTACGAATGCACGCAATCCATGCCTGGGGAACATCTTTCCCTCAACAGCCTTGCAGTTATCGCAAGCGTTCACGCAGCCGGCTTGAACTGGCAAGACTTCATAGGGGATCTGGAACAAGCAAGCCAACCACCCAGCGGCCGTGGCAACCTGATCAGTGTTGCCACAGGCGATGGGCACTCAACGTTTCTTGATCATTCATACAACTCCAATCCACAATCGCTTAAAGCAGCGCTCGATATGCTGTACAAATGGCCCGCGAAGACGGATGAACGCAAGATTGCCGTACTTTCCGACATGCTCGAACTGGGCCAAGAGTCACAGCGCTATCATGAAGAAATCGCCGATATGCTCGATGCAAGCCAGTTGGATCTTGTGGTTTTGGTAGGGGAACATATGCGTTCCATCCGCGAAAAATTGCCTGACGGCCTACAGGCAATCACGCTGGAACAAACCAACGATGTATTTACGGTTCTGCCGCCACTGCTTAAACACGGCGACATCGTAATGCTGAAAGGCTCTAATGGAACCGGGTTGCGAATGGAGCTCAGGAAATATCTGGACGCCTTGCAAGATAATGTCGAACTCGTAGAACTTCAATAAACGATCACTATGCAAACACTGCTCCTCTGAACTTCCCACAATGTCAAAACCAATATTGCTAATGCTTTGTGCCTGGCTGTCATGCATCCCATCCACCCAGGCAAGCGAAGCAGCGCATGAGCCGCTGGTCTGGACAACGCCTGCCCAACGGGACACCTGCCCAGACACACGCAGCTATCTGTGGGTGAGCCACGCCGAGGGGCAGGACTGCGTGCGTTACTTCGCCAGCCAGGGCTTGTCTGGCGTCGACACACTGATCATTGTGTTCAGCGGGGATCGGGACAAATCACGCAAGCTTCCCATTGAGAAGATACGCAGCAACACTCGCCATCTGCGCGAGCGCGTTGCTAGGAACTACGCTGAACATGCGGATGTTCCGGTCGCCATCATGGCACGGCCCGGCACCTACGGCTCATCCGGAGACCATCGCAAACGCCGTCGGGCACGTGAATACCTGGCAATGGACGCAGGCTTGTCGACTCTTGCGGCAAGATATGGGATCAGGCACTTCGTTTTGCTTGGGCACAGCGGCGGCGCCACGGTGGCTGCCGGCTTATTGGCCTTGGGGCGGACAGACATCCGTTGCGCCGTACTGACATCGGGCGCATTTGACCTCAAGGAACGCGACCGCCGCCGGGCCCTGGCCCGAGGTAACCCGCCACCATCCGCGTCCACCTTGAAGCGCCGGGCATATTTTGACCCTTTATATAAAGTAGAAGGCATACAACCGGATTCAGGCCGTCAAATCTACATTTTGGGCAATCCGCTGGACAAAGTTACCCCCTTCGATCTTCAAAAGAAGTTCGCAGACGCTATTGCTTCGGCAGGCCATCATGTCGAGGTACGGGAAGTGGCCGCCAAGGCCCCCAACCATCACGACTTGCTGGGCCGCGCTGGTTTGAATACCGCGAAGGAATGCGCCCACTAGGGGCTATGCAGAGCACTCAACAAGTCGCATTCAAGCGTTCAGCCTGGCCTGGCTGGACACGCGACAAGGGCGGACTGAAGCCAGGGGCTCGGCTAATATGGTCTGTCGTCTCATCCTGTAACCATC
>JBAYOJ010000398.1:0-2623 GCA_041678385.1 Burkholderiaceae bacterium
CCCGCAGGACGGTAATACCATGGTCACGGAAGAAATCTTCATTTGCCAGGGCGAGATCCGGGTCGCCATCGAAGCATTCGCTCAAGCGAATCCGGTCATAGGCGAAACACGGCTCTTCACAAAAGACAGTGATTTGGTATGCGGCACGCTGGCGGGCCAGTTCCTCAAGCAGACGCTGCCCGACCATGCCGTGGCCGATCACGATCAGGCGAGGTGTCGCAGGCATGGCATCGCCTGGATGATGATTGAATTCCATACATCCCCCTTTCGAATCAAGAACGCGTTGTCGGTAAGACAGATACCGTGGGATCGGCCTGGCCTGTTTTTCCCACCTTCCTTGCGGTTGAAGCGGCCGCCCAATATGCGCCCGCCACAAAAACCGCGCCGCCCACAATATTGCCCAAGGTCACCCAGCCGAGGTTCCAGACCATGCCCGCCACACTGACAGTGTCAGGATGCTGCCCGGCCACTTCCCGCCAGGTTCCGTGTCCCGCATAGCGCCGCAGCGACATGATCATGGTGTGACCCGTAAAGAGCTCCGCCCCGGCCACCACGACCAGAATCAGCGCCAGCCCGAATGCAGCGCCCATGACCAGTTTTCGAAACTCAACAGGCGCCTGCGCCCCCAGTGTGAAGATCAGCAGGATGGCGACGCCTATATAGGCGCCCGCCAGCATGCTCGAAATGAAAAACCCCTGAGGCGCCTGGCGCAAATGCACCAGCTTCCTGTGTCCTGCCGCAACAAAGCTGTCAACGGTGTCTTGATACATGATGTTTTCCTTTAATTACCTGACAATGCACAGCCCTACGCCTGACATCATGCAATAGGTATGCCAATTTTCTGTAATGAACGGGAAAACAAAGACAATCCGCCGGCTGGCAGAGGGGATGAGGCAGAAAATGATGTGTGCAAGATGAACTTTCAGCAGACGCAGCAGACTTGATCTGCCGCAAACATTTGGTGCACCGCACTAGCATTGTGCGTATGCGCACCAGAAGACGGCCCACTACGATTACAATAATCGTCTATCCCATAGGCAGGAGACTTTGCTCCAGGCATGCACAACGCCGGTTCCCAGCCGCACGCGTGTGCTGATTCTGGTCGCAGAATTTCTATAACAATGCTTTTCGCAAGGCTACCCCGGTTGGCTGCGGTGCTATTAAATAGTGCCGTCGTGCTGTGCACCACCTTTTGTACCTTGCCCACCGCTACGGCGGCCGCCTGCGATGGGGCGCAGAACATTCGTTTAACAAAACCCGTGCAGATTGACGCCCGGCAGCGGGCAGAAATCCAGGCCATGCCACCCCTGAAAGTGGTAGCGGTAAGCGCCCCGCCGATGGCGCGGTACGACGAGCGCCAGCGCATCTACGATGGTATCGCCACCGATATTCTGTGTTTTATCGCGCACGACCTTGGCATCAGCTTTGAGATCCCGCCTGGGCGTGACCAAACCGTAGTCGACAAAATCCGGCAGGTACAGGAAGGGCGGGCTGATCTGTTCATCCCGCTGAGTTATTCGGCAGAACGGGCCAAGCTCGGCCTGTTTACCATCCCTTATTATGAAAGCCATTACGCTGTCATCGCAAAACATGGCTCACGTGCCTCCGTGCACACCATTGAGGACCTGTCCCGATATCGCGTCGGCTATGTGCAGGGTGTGTCATTCGAGCCCCTGCTCAAGACCCTTGTTCCGGCATCTCAACTGGTTACTTACAACCAGACCAGCAGCGATGGCCTGTTCAACGACGTGCAGAATGGTGTGATCGATGTTGCCGTGTTCAACAAGAACGTCTTCATCGAGAAACGTTACCGGCAGGAGTTTTTTGATCTGGAAGTGCTTCATACCCTGCATGAGTCCCCGCGCGCCTATCGTTTTTACTTCAGTCAATCACCTGAAAACGAACAGCGCGCCCAGGTTTTTGACCAGTACCTGGCAGCCATCGATATCTCTGCATCGATCATGGAGCACGAAGACGGGGAGCGACACTTTCTTGAGCGTTATATGGCCCAGCAGCAACAGCGAACGCTATTGCTGTCCGCCAGCGTTGCCGCCGCACTGCTGGCCTTGTTCTTCTATTTGGCCTTGCTGCGATATCGCCGCCTGACCAACCTTCTGACCGAGCGTAACAGCCATATCCAGCAACAACGCCAGGCATTGCAAGAGGCCTATCAAAAGCTGGAAACCCTGAGCCAGACCGATGGCCTGACAGGCTTATCCAATCGCCGGCACTTTGACCAGATGCTGGCGTATGAATACGCCCGCTATCAGCGCACAGGCTCACCCCTGAGCCTGCTGATCATCGACGTGGATCATTTCAAGAGTGTCAACGACCAGTATGGTCACGCTACAGGCGACTATTACCTGCACACCATTGCCCGCGTTCTTCAACGCAACATAGCCCGCTCATCCGACTTGGTCGCGCGTTACGGGGGCGAGGAATTCACCTGCTTACTGACAGACACTTCAGCTGACGACGCCCATGTCGTTGCGGAACGCATTGTCGCTGATGTCGCAGCCCTGGGCCTGCCCAATGCCGCCGCTACTCCGCCGCACCTGACACTGAGCATCGGGATTGCAACCATCATGGGGAGTGATCCAGGCGCGCAAGGTCTTTTCGAGCA
>JBAYOJ010000399.1:0-2617 GCA_041678385.1 Burkholderiaceae bacterium
AACATTGAAGGCAAGCTCAGTGCCGTCTGGTTTGACGACCACCTGTCGTTCGAGGTCGATTTCAAGCTGATAGCCAGGGCTGGCTTCGACTTCCTCGAAAAGGCGCGCAACCTCGTCTTCGGAAAGGATGATGGGCAGCAGGCCGTTCTTGAAGCTGTTATTGAAGAATATATCGGCATACGACGGTGCGATGATCGCACGGAAGCCATATTGGATCAGTGCCCACGGCGCGTGTTCGCGGCTGGAGCCACAACCAAAGTTCTCGCGCCCCAACAGGACAGATGCCCCCTGGTAGCGCTGCTGGTTCAGGACGAAGTCCGGGTTGATCGGGCGTTTGCTGTTGTCCATGCCGGGCTCGCCGTGATCAAGATAGCGCAGCTCATCGAACAGGTTCGGGCCAAAACCCGTGCGTTTGATCGATTTCAGGAACTGCTTCGGAATGATCAGGTCAGTATCGACGTTGGCACGATCCAGGGGTGCGGCCAAGCCCTTGTGTATGGTGAATGCTTGCATGGGGTCTTCCTATCCGAAATTGCGTACATCGACGAAGTGGCCAGCGACAGCGGCAGCGGCGGCCATGGCCGGGCTGACCAGATGCGTGCGCCCACCCTGCCCCTGCCTGCCTTCGAAGTTGCGGTTAGAGGTGGAAGCGCAGCGTTCGCCCGGTTCCAGGCGGTCGGCATTCATGGCCAGGCACATTGAGCAACCTGGGTCGCGCCACTCGAAGCCGGCATCCAGGAAGACCTTGTCCAACCCTTCCTGTTCGGCCTGTTGCTTAACCAGGCCTGAACCCGGCACAACCATGGCCAGCTTCACCGTTGAAGCCACCTGGCGACCACGCACGACTTCGGCAGCGGAACGCAGATCTTCAATACGGGAATTTGTACAGGAACCGATGAAGACTTTATCGATGGCGATCTCGGAAATCGGTGTGTCCGCTTCCAGACCCATGTACTTCAAGGCGCGCAGCATGCCGCTACGGCGTATCTCGTCACTTTCGTTGGCAGGGTTCGGTACACGGTCATTGATGGACAGCACCATTTCAGGTGATGTGCCCCAGCTCACCTGCGGCGCCACGTCGGCGGCATTGATTTCTACCACACGGTCGAATTGTGCCCCTTCATCGGAATGCAGCGTCTTCCAGTACTTGACTGCTTCATCCCACGCGGCGCCGGTAGGCGCATAAGGACGGCCCCGGAAGTATTCAATCGTCTTGTCGTCAACCGCCACCATGCCCGAACGCGCACCCGCTTCGATCGACATATTGCAAACCGTCATGCGGCCTTCAACGGACAATGAGCGGATGGTGCTGCCACCAAATTCGATAGCGTGGCCCGTACCACCTGCGGTACCAATACGGCCGATGATGTGCAGGACCAGATCCTTGGCCGTACAGCCATTTGGCAGATCGCCTTCTACTTTGATCAGCAGATTCTTGGCTTTCTTCATGAGCAGGGTCTGGGTGGCCAGGACATGCTCTACCTCGGAGGTGCCAATACCAAAGGCAAGCGCACCGAACGCGCCGTGAGTGCTGGTGTGGGAATCACCGCAGACCACCGTCATGCCCGGCAGCGTAGCACCCTGTTCAGGGCCGATAACGTGCACGATGCCCTGCCGCAGGTCGCCCATGCGGAATTCGGTAATACCGTATTTTTCGCAGTTCTCGTCCAGGGTGTCGACCTGCAGCTTTGATATGGGGTCGGTGATGCCGGCGCCATAACCATCAGTCGGGACGTTGTGATCCGCCACAGCCAGATTCGCGCTGATGCGCCAGGGCTGGCGACCAGCCATGGACAGCCCTTCAAAGGCTTGCGGGCTGGTGACTTCGTGCAAGAGATGACGGTCGATATACAGCAGACAGGTGCCGTCGGATTCCTGGTGCACCACATGGGCGGACCAGAGTTTGTCGTACAAGGTTTGTGGCATATCGTTCTCGTTCCTGGGGTCTGAACTGATGGGAAAACCCGGCGGCAATCCATTGCGGGCCGGGTGATGGATTCCATTATGCCACTGCGTTTAACCGGTACAAGACTAGCTTATATACTGGTATAAATAATTCCAGGATAATGGTTTGCCGCCTGATGTCCTGAGCGTCCTTCAGGCGCTGGCCCCGCCGTCCACAACGAGGCCTGCACCCCGGCATTGCCGCCGGAGTGCCATGCCCTTTACAGCTGTATGTCTTTCAGCACTTCCTTCCAGACCTCGTTCTGTTCTTCCAGGGTTTTGCTGAAATCTTCAAGACCGACGGCCACGGGGACAGAGCCCATGGAACGGAAGCTTGCCCCGACTTCGGGGTCTTTCACCGCAACCGCCATCGCTGCATTGAGCTTGACGGCCACCTCGCCAGGAGTGCCTGCGGGAACAAACAGACCGAACCATGATTCCATGTGGAAATTCGGGAAACCCATAGCCGAAATCGGTGTCGCGTCAGGCAAGGCTTCCTGCGCCGAATCGGATGTCACGCCCAGGACGCGCACTTGTTTGCTGTCAATGAAGGGACGTGCCGCAGCAACCGTTTCGAAAATCATGTCAATGTGCCCACCCAGCAGATCGGTGACGGCTGCCGCCCCGCCTTTGTAAGGGACCTCCGTCAACTCGACCTGGGCGGTCTGTTCCA
>JBAYOJ010000400.1:0-2616 GCA_041678385.1 Burkholderiaceae bacterium
CCGATGCCATGGGAGCGACGAAGCCGTAGGCAAGGAGAATACCGAGAAAGGTACCAACCATTGCCTTGGGGATCAGGTCGGCCAGAATGGCCGGAGGCTGGTCGACCGCCGCCAACGCCTTGATCACCCCCAGCACAGCCGCCACGATGCCAAAGGCAGGCAGACCATCAGCCACGGCACGCAAGGCAAGTGAGGGTATATTGCGTTCGTGCAGATGGGTTTCGATTTCCTGGTCCATCAGCGTTTCGATTTCGAAGGAGCTCATGTTCCCGCTGATGATGAGCCGCAGATAGTCGGAAATGAATTCGATGAGCACCGGATCGTTAAGGACATCGGGATACTCGGCGAAGATAGGACTGGAATGAGGTTCTTCGATATCGCCTTCAACCGACATGAGACCATCGCGCCGCGCCTTGTTAAGCAGAACGTACAGCAGCGCCATAAGCTGCATGTAAATATCCTTGCCATACGGATTTCGCCGCAACACGCTGGGAATGGCGCCCATCATCATTTTGATGGATTGACCGCTGCTGGAAGCGATATACGCGCCAAGAGCCGCACCGCCGATCAGCAGGATTTCGAATGGCTGGTATAAGGCCCCCATCGCGCCGCCCATCAGGACATAAGCGCCAATCACAGAGGCAAAAACGATCAAGTATCCGAGAAGAATGAACACGGGTTGCCCTAAACAAGCCTATCCAAATACATATGTTCGCGTAGCGGAGGGGCACAAGATTGCTGCATCAACGCCCGATTTCCAACCTAGATCGATATTTATTAACCGTAGAACAGGTTCAGCACCAATAGCGGCGGCTCAGGAGTCATCGGAAATCAATGCAGCCTTTGCGTTGTCGCCCTTGGCACGTTTCGACGCCGCAGGCTGCCCGCGACGACCACGCGTCTTTCCGGCGCGAGGTGGTGGACGGCAGATCGCGCATACGAACCCCTGTTGCGGATCGTGCGCATGAGCAACAAAACCGCCCTTGCATCGTTCGCATTGGGAAAGCTGCAGTAAATCGCTGTCAAAGAAACGGATCAGCATCCATGCCCGTGTAAAACTCAGTACAGGCTCGTCGTCGGGCTGCGTGCCGAGCCGCCCTGCGTACGCCTGTTCAGAGTACAAGCGATAGGCTTCAACCAGCGCCCGCGCTTTCTTGGCAGGTGTGTGAGTGTCCAGGTAACGATAGGCACTATAGAAAACGCTGGAATGGATATTGGGCAGCCAGGTCATGAACCAGTCGACCGAAAAAGGCAACATACCCTTGGGTGGAGAACAGCCCCTGACTTCACGATACAGACGTGCGAGGCGGTCGTAGCTGAGGCTGGTTTCCGCTTGCAGGACTTGCAGACGGGCGCCCAGTTGGATCATGTCTGTGGCCAGAAGGATTTCTTCCCCTTCCTTGGCTACACTTTTTTTTGTCATGGTTTAACACTGATTACAACGAATTAAGCCTGCGGCTCGGGCGCGCGCTGAGCCAGGAGAATCGTGGAATGCGCCTGCTGCAATACCCCGCCCAGGACATCCTGACCCAAGGTGGAAAGCAGCTGGTAGTCGTTCAGGCGGAAGCCGCAAACCATTGCATTGTTGCTGGCCAGCTTGACCAGTTGAGCTGGCGACAGGCTGAGCACGATATCGGCCACATTGGAATCGAACCCCAGGCGATACATGCCGGCAGCATAGTTTTCGCGCAGCAGCCGTTGGGCGAGCATAAGATATGAGAGATTTACTTCTTTAATATCGCTAAGTACGCTATTGTCGGAAACGGACATCACGCCATCCTTTTGTTTGGCCATTTTTACGTCGGTGAATAGCGCCCTGCTGCGATAATGAGTCGCCGAATAAGGCACTATCTAGATTTGCATGAAAAAGGTTGGGTTCATGCAAAAACAGAATGTATGTAGAGTGGAATAGTACCAAACTATATGACTTATTACGAATTGTGGCAATTTGGTTACATGCTTTGATGATCTATGGCCTTTTTTTGTCGCTTTTTTGTCGATACCTTACTCGTTATGGGGTCATATGGGCGCTGCTCATTCTGGTAGGTTGCGCTGGTTCAGGTCACAGGCCAGCCAGCCAGGCAGTGCCTGAAATTCCTGATCAGCACCGTCAAGAGGTGGTCATGACCGCCCTGGGGCTGATGGGCAGCCCATACCGTTATGGCGGCACCCGCCCTTCCACCGGTTTTGACTGCAGTGGCTTGGTCAACTATGTCTTCAATCAGGCTGCCGGCGCGCAGCTACCTCGCAGCGCCGGTAAGCAAGCCGGTGCGAGCCGCCGCATCAGTCGCCGCGAATTGCGTGAAGGAGACCTCGTTTTCTTCAACACGCTGGGCCGCCCGAATTCCCATGTAGGCATCTATGTTGGTGACGGCCGTTTCGTGAACGCACCCTCTTCCGGCGGCCGAGTGCGCATAGACACTCTGGATAACCCATACTTTTCCCGACGTTTCGATTCCGCCCGCACCGTATTCGCACGGCGCTGAGAAACCCGCCCTACCAAGGCACATGACGATATTGAGCCGCCAGCGTCAGAAACGAATCCAATTCAGGGTCACGCCCTGTTTCCTGGTGAACAATGCCTGCCACCGCAGGTGCCACTGATGCGGCCTGGGC
>JBAYOJ010000401.1:0-2610 GCA_041678385.1 Burkholderiaceae bacterium
CCAGGTTGCCGCGCTCGAGGGTCATTTCCATATGACTTTGTTCGCGCGAGGCCAGAGGGTTTTGAAGCTGACGCCAGAAGGCGAGCGGCTCGCGCAGGCAACCGGGCGGGCCTTTGATGTATTGCGCTCGGCCAGTGATACATTGCACTGTGCGAACCAGGGGGAATCCTCTTTGCGGGTGTCCGTACCGCCCTCTCTGGCAATGTGGTGGCTGATGCCGCGTCTGAGCGCGCTGGACAATGAACACACACGGCTACGCATCGAATTATCGACATCAACCGAGCCGGTCGATTTCGAGGTCAGCCACTATGACGCGGCAATTCGGCGTATCAACGTAGTGCCGCGCGGCTTGCGCGGCATGCGTTTTCTCGATGGCCGGTCGGTGCCGGTCTGCAGCCCCGAATACCGGCGCTGCAACCATCTAGACGGCCCGCAGACCCTCGTACGTGCGACCTTGCTGGTCACGCGCATCGAGAACAATGCCTGGAGTGACTGGTTTCGCGCACATGGAATGTCACGCGCCCCGGATGCGGCCATCAAGGTTTTTGACCAGCTCTATTTGGCATTGGTCGCGGCAAGGGATTCGCTGGGCGTCGCACTTGCGCCCATTGCCCTGGTGAACGAAGATGTGCGCAAAGGGAACCTTTGCATCATCGCTGTGAATCACACCGGGTTTTGAGGAGGCTGCATTTCTTGAGAAAATGGAGCCATGAGCAAGAGCAACAAGTTTTCCCCTGAAGTCCGTGAACGTGCCGTCCGATTGGTGCAGGAGCATCGCGGCGAGTACCCCTCGTTATGGGCCGCAGCCCAGTCAATCGCCCCAAAGATCGGCTGCTCGACGCATACGCTGTTGAAATGGGTCCAACGTCAAGAGGTCGAAGCGGGTACGCGTCCCGGTGTGCCCCAGGCAGAGCAAGAACGCATCAAGGCGCTTGAGCGCGAGAACAAGGAATTGCGCCGAGCCAATGAGATTCTGAAGTCGGCCAGCGCTTTTTTCGCCCAGGCGGCGCTCGACCGCGAACTGAAGAAATAAACGCCTACATTGACCAACATCGGGACCTGTATGGGGTCGAGCCGATCTGCAAGGTGTTGCAGGTCGCCCCGTCAGCCTACTGGCGACATGCCGCCCGATGCCGTAATCCTGAACTGAGAAGCCTGCGGGCCAAGAGGGATGAACAACTCATGGTGGATGTCCAGCGTGTGTGGGAGCAGAATTTCAAGGTCTATGGGGCCCGCAAGGTCTGGAAGCAGCTGAATCGGGAAGGCGTGACGGCGGCTCGCTGCACGGTTGAGCGCCTGATGCGTCGCCTTGGTATTGAGGGTGTCAGACGTGGCAAACGTGTGCGTACCACGGTGCCAGATAGTGTCGCGGCCTGCCCGAGAGATCGGGTCAAGCGCCACTTCGAGGCGGACCGCCCGAATCGCTTGTGGGTAGCGGATTTCACCTATTGTTCGACTTGGCAGGGATGGTTGTATGTCGCCTTCATCATCGACGCCTACGCCAAGCGGATCGTCGGCTGGAGGGCCTCCAGCAGCATGACGACGGACTTTGTTCTAGATGCGTTGGAGCAGGCCATCTATGACCGTAGGCCAGCGCAATCCGACGGACTCATTCATCATTCCGACAGGGGCGCCCAATACGTATCCATTCGCTATTCAGACCGGCTCAGTGAGGCCGGCATCAACCCGTCAGTCGGCAGTACGGGCAGCGCCTATGACAATGCGCTGGCCGAGACGATCAACGGTTTGTACAAAACCGAAGTGATTCACCGCCGGGCGCCCTGGAAAACCAAGGCTGCCGTGGAACTGGCCACCCTGGAATGGGTGTCCTGGTTCAACCATCAACGCTTGCTGGAATCGATCGGCGACATCCCGCCGGCAGAAGCCGAAGAAAAGTATTATCGTCAACTTGCAGCACCCGCTGCGGAACCTGTTTTACTTTAATCAAACAGCCTCCGCAATTCCCGGTTCGATTCACTATTGATCCCGATGGTACGTTCCAGGTCGGTGCCGCCCTCATGGCGGGCGGTGATCTCACTACGTTACAAGGCGCCGTAGTCACTGTGGTAGACGACGGCGGCGAGGAGTACCAAGCAGCCGTAACCGGCGACGTCGACGGTTACGCCGTCAAGGGCGAAGACGGCAGTTACTACGCCCTGACGCACAATGCCGCCACCGACAAGTGGGTCTGGGATTCTTCCACCAGCGCCCTGGACGTGTCGAAAGTCAATGTCGCAGATGGTCCCATTGAGAACCTGCCGGTTTACGAGGCCTTCGATAAAACGGATGCTGCTTGGGATGATGGTACCGGCGCTGCAGGTACTGCGGTTAACGAGAGTACTGTTGGTGCTGCTGCTGGTTTCGAAATCGACTACAGCGCCGGCCTGTTCGAGCGCAATGACGTCATCAATGAGCCCGGAAGCGATTCTGCCAGGTTTGCTGTGCTGGATAACGACGGTAATTACTATGAAATTACCGCAGATTTAAGGAAGCTCTGAACAAGTCGAGCGGAAAGCAGGCGCTGTGGGTCGGAATGGGATGCGAGGCGCAAAGCGCAGCGATAGCCGTAGCTATCGCGAGCATTTGCAACGAAGCAGACCGCCCGAATCC
>JBAYOJ010000402.1:0-2601 GCA_041678385.1 Burkholderiaceae bacterium
AGCAGCTCGGGGCTGGCGCCCACCATCACCCCCTGGGCGTCCGCGCCCTCTGACGTCCAGATCGGCAGCGCAAACGTATAGCCCTGCGCATTGCGCCCCAGAAGGTCGGGCAGCACATGGCCGTAATCCAGCGGCTTGTCCAGCGTCACGTCCATGGTGCGCGACAACACGATCTTGTTCACCTCGCCCTGAGCAAAGACCTCCAGGGCACTCCGCACCATGTCGCCATAGACCTCCGGCGCCGGAACCGGCTTTCTTTCCACAATCGCCGGCGCTGCCGACTGCCGGCGCGACTGGGCTTTTTGCTCAGGCACCGCCGCAGACTGAGTCTGCAGAGGAATTCCCAGGCTCGCCGGGCGGCGAGTATCAAAAGGCACCAGACCAAAAAGTACCGGTTCCTGCACGCCACGGCTGCGCGCCTCATTGAACAGCGAGGAAATGGCCGTGGAGCTGACCGGCACATGGGCCGACACCACCCCGGCAGCGCCGCAGGCGCGGTGCTGCAGCGTCGGCGAAGTGAAAAACACATCGCCCACGGCGAAGTCGTCCAGCAGCCAGCCGTCAGCCGTGTTCACAGCGGCACCAGCCTGTTTCCCGTCCCGGTTGCCGCTCACAGAGGCAGGGGAGTTCGCATCACGCGACATCTTGAATCCTTTACGTCTATCAATGGGGAAGCCTGGCCCGAAAGGGCCAGGCAAACGGGAAAAGGTAGCAGATTCGGGGGGCGTCTACAAATTGGGGAATCACTGCTGGATGGGGCGCTGATGTTAACGACAATTGAAGTTAACCCGAGGCATCGAAAAACCGCGAGTCAATCTTGCAAGAATATTCCAATCTTGGGTTCAAGGATGCAGCCGAGCGTCAAACTAAAACACGCCTTGCTCTTGTGGTTAATGAGCTACTGAAGGCCCGCAAACTCAAGCAACGTGAGATTGCAGAACTGCTGGGGATTCCTCAGCCTAAAGTATCCGCCTTGAAAAACTATCGACTGGATCAGTTTTCTGTTGAGCGCCTAACCCGGAAATTTCGTCAGGCTGGTAAAAAGGAATAGGCAATTCGTGCCCGAGGGCTTATGGTTATTGGTATCTGACGCCAAAGAACCAAACGAATCGCCTATGCCAAATCGTACCACTGAAGAACTGAACTTTGGGCGCCTTGGGCGGCGTCATTTGCAAGCGAATTTCGAAGGTGGCGATCTGAGTTCCGATGGCGGACTGATGCTGCTGCGAAGAGTCGATGCGCGTACGGGCCTGTCTCGCATGGCGGCCAAGGCATTGACCGAGCGCCGAGCCGCCGGGCGCATCCACCATCGCCTTCGCGATATAGTGGCCCAGCGTCTGTACGGCCTGTGCTGCGGCTACGAAGACCTGAACGATCACGACACGCTGCGTGCCGATCTGCTGATGCAAACGGCTGTCGGACGGGATCGACCCTTGGCCAGTTCGCCTACGCTCAGCCGCCTGGAGACGGGCGCGAGCCGCGCTGATGCCTGGGCGCTGCATCAAGTGCTGGTCGAGCACTTTATCGCCAGCTTCAGCACCGCGCCCAAGGAGCTGATTCTGGACGTGGATGCCTCCGATATTCCGCTGCACGGCGAACAGGAACTCAAGCAGTTCCACGCCTATTACGACCATCACTGCTATCTGCCGTTGTACGTGTTCTGTGGTCAGTCGATGCTGGCCTGCTTGCTGCGGCCCAGCCGCATTGACGGGGCTAAGCACGCAGCCGCGGTGCTGCGTCTGCTGGTGAACCGACTGCGTCAGGCCTGGCCGCAAGTGCGGATCATCATTCGTGGGGACTCGGGCTTCTGCCGCCAGCGGCTGCTGCGCTGGTGTGAGCGTAGCGATGTGCAGTACATCATCGGTCTGGCACGCAATAAGCGCCTGCAGGCACGCGTTCAGCCGGCGGAGGAAATCCTCAAGGGCGACTATGGGCGCACCGGCCGCAAGCAACGCCTGGTCAGTGAATTCGCCTGCGCTGCCGGTTCGTGGGACCGGCCTCGGCGCGTGCTCACCCGCCTTGAATACGGTGCCCAGGGCGTGAACCCGCGCTTTGTGGTCACCAACATTGTGCACTCAGATGCCATGCAGCTGTACGAACGGTTGTACTGCGCCCGGGGCGAAGCCGAGAACCGCATCAAGGAGGCCCAGCTTGATCTGTTTGGCACACGGGCCAGTTGCCATCGGTTTGCGGCCAACCAGTTCCGTCTGCTGCTGGCCGCACTGGCCTATACGCTCATGCAGCGCCTGCGCGAGACGGCACTACAGGGCACTGAACTGGAGCGTGCCAGCGCCGCCACCATCCGGGTCCGACTGCTGAAGATCGGTGCGGCCATCGTACGCAATACCCGCCGAGTTCGCATCCTGCTGGCATCGCATCATCCGCTGCGCCACGTGTACGCTCACGCCGCCCGCGCCATGGCCCCGTAACGCTGAAAAAGTGCTGACCCCGGCACGCTATAAAGCAACGGGGGTAGGGGAAATTGCGTCTGCGGCACTGAAAAATTAGTCCCCACGCTGCCGCTTCCTTCCGTCTCGGCGCCGGGGCAGCCGGCGCGCCAAAAAACACTTCGACAGGCTGACTGACGAAAAGTCCGGGCTA
>JBAYOJ010000403.1:0-2590 GCA_041678385.1 Burkholderiaceae bacterium
ACCGGACTCCCCCCCCAGCCTGATCGAAACCATGCGTGTCCAAGCTGGCGGCCTGGTGCCGCTGCTTGAAGGGCACATTGAACGCATGCAACGTTCTTCCATGGCGCTCGGCTACCGCTGCCCCGACGAGGCAGCGCTCCGCACTCAGGTTTTACAAAAGGTTGCGCAGCTGGACCCCGGCCAGACATGGCGGCTGCGCCTGCTGCTTGCACCGGATGGCGACCTGCATCTGGAAACCAATCCATTGCCGGCGCCACTGACACCCTTGAAAGTGGCCGTGCAAGGCCCACGCGTCAGCGGCGCAACCCTCTGGCTGGGTCACAAGACCACCCATAGGCCGTGGTACGAAGACGCCGCAACATGGCTGACGGCTCATACCGATACTTTCGATATCCTGTACTGGAATGAAAACGGCGAAATGTGCGAAGGCAGCCGAAGCAACCTCTACATGCAAACGCCTGACGGGCGCTGGCTGACACCCCCACTGGAATCAGGAGCCCTGCCTGGCGTGCAGCGGCAGGCGCTGCTGCACGCCGGCCTGGTACAAGTCGAAAACATCCGCCACGACGATTTCATGCACGCATCGGCCTGGCGAATATCCAATGCCTTGCGCGGCTGGTGTGACGCAAAGCTTGCGCAAAGCAAGGATTTTTAGAACCGCCGGGCCAGCCCGACAGTAAAGCCACGCGTAAGCAGGCGCTCAGGCCGGGGTTTCAGGCCAGCGGCCATGCAGCAGCCAGTGCACCGCCTCGTTGGCCGCCGCCAGCCCCATGGATGCCGTCACCATCACCGCAGAACCATAGCCGGCGCATGACAGCCCCTGGGGAGCATCGCTGGATTCCTGCCCCGTCCCCGACCAGGCCGCTGGCAAAATTGCCGGCTGATCGAACCAGAGGCTGCGGACCGCCATGCGTGGAACCCGCTTGCGCACCTTGCCAGCGGCGTCGGCGGCTTTCGGGAAACCGTGATGGCGCCGCAGGATATTGCGCAGTTTGGACAGCAGGGCATCATTCACGGCTTGTGATAAGTCGCCGCTGCGCAACGCCAGCGGGTCGGTCTTGCCGCCGGCACCGCCGCAGACCATCAGCGCCTGCCCGCGACGCCTCGCTTCCAGGATCAGAGCAATTTTGGCAGCGGCCTGATCAGTGCCATCAATGACGATATCCGCAGCGGTCGGTACGACGCTTGTGACGTTTTCCGGCGATACAAAGTCGTCGACCACTTCAACGACGCATCCGGGATGGATGTCGCCAATGCGTTGCGCCATCGCGACAGCTTTGGCCTGCCCCAAGGTGCTGCCCAGCGCATGAATCTGGCGATTTATATTCGATTCAGAGACGTGATCAAGGTCGATCAGCGTAATACGCCCAATCCCACAGCGCGCCAAGGCTTCGGCGCACCAGGAGCCGACACCGCCGATGCCTGCGACCACCACGTGCCCGGCACTCAGCCTGGCCGCGCTGCCGGGCCCGTACAGGCGGTCGAGCCCGCCAAAGCGACGCTCGGAATCAATAGGACAAGTATCAACCATAGAGCGCTGATTTTAGCTGCTCTACAATGTGAGCATCTTTACTTCTGCTTTCACCTCGCATTCCTACGGAAAGTGAACAACCCGCTGCCTTTATCAAACGCCCCCGCGCCATCCAGCTTTCGCCTTCTGACCGAAGCCGAACGCCGTTCGTCGCTACAAACCACCATGGCCGCCCTGCCTAGTGGGCAGGACCTCTGGATCTATGGATATGGGTCGCTGATCTGGCGGCCCGAATTCGAATACGCGGAACGCCGCCCCGCCCTGCTGCACGGCTATCATCGTGCGCTATGTCTGTGGTCGCGCGTCAATCGCGGCACCCCCGAGCAGCCCGGGCTGGTTTTTGGCCTGGACGCGGGCGGGTCCTGCCGTGGCGTGGCCTTTCGCATTGGTGGCGACCATGTATCCGACATCATGGAAGCCCTCTGGCGTCGCGAAATGCCCAGCGGCGCCTATATTCCGCGCTGGCTGAACTGCCGCACCGATGACGGTGCGATAACCGCGCTTGCATTCACCATGAATCGCAACACCGATGCCTACGTGCGCGATCTGCCACAGGAACATCTGCTGCACATTGTGCGCAATGCCCACGGCAGCTATGGCCCTTGCATAGACTACGTCCTGGAAACCGCCGACGCTCTCAGGCAGCACAACATCATCGACAAGCGCCTGTCAGCACTGGCCCGCAGCCTGCGGCAGATATAACGGCACCATCGCCCCATCCAAACTCACAGAACCTTCGCCATGTCCGTTGCAGATCTTCGCCAGAAATACGGCAAATTCGAACTCCTGGAATCCGGCATGGCCGGCACCCCCATCGAACAGTTCACCCGCTGGTTTTCCGAGGCGCTGGAAGCCGGTGTACCCGAACCCAATGCCATGACGCTGGCGACCGTCGGCGCCGACCAGCGCCCTTCGGCCCGTATCGTGCTGATCAAGGGTTTTGATGAACAGGGCTTCGTTTTCTACACCAATTACGAATCACGCAAAGGTAGGGAGTTGGCCGCCCACCCCCACGCCAGCCTGTTGTTCTTCTGGCAACCGCTGGAACGCCAGGTACGT
>JBAYOJ010000404.1:0-2582 GCA_041678385.1 Burkholderiaceae bacterium
ATCAAAGCCGTCTTCGTTCAGGTCATCGAAGAACAGGCCGCCGACGCCACGGGTTTCGCCACGGTGCTTCAGGTAGAAGTAATCGTCGCAGGCTTTCTTGTAGGCGGGATATTTATCGGCACCGAAAGCCTGCAGCGCGTCATGACAGGTGCGATGGAAATGCCGCACATCGTCTTCAAAGGGATAGTACGGGGTCAGATCGAGGCCCCCGCCAAACCAGAAAACGTCTTCTTCGCCGGGGGCGCTGGCCTGGGCGACGAAGCAGCGCACATTCATGTGGACTGTGGGAACAAAAGGGTTGCGTGGGTGCACCACCAGCGAAACGCCCATGGCCTGCCAGGGCCGCCCCGCCAGATGCGGACGTTGTGCGCTGGCCGAAGGGGGCAGCGTCTTGCCTTGTACGTGGCTGAACAGCACGGCGCCGCGTTCGAACACAGGCCCGCCTTCCAGGTAGCGGCTCAGGCCGCCGCCGCCTTCATCCCGCAGCCAGCTATCGCTGGCGAATGGGGCTTCGCCAACGTCTTCCAGCGCTTCGACAATATTTGCCTGTAGCCCGGTCAGCCAGCCACGAACACTGTTTTCCTGGAAACTCATGTCTGGCTGGTTTCGTTGCCGCTGGGCCCAAGCTGCTGCAATGCGCGCCAGCCGATGTCGCGACGATATTGCTGGCCGTCGAAATGCGTGCGGGTAATGGCATCGTAAGCGGCGGCCTGGGCGCGCTTGAGGGAATCACCAAGGGCGGTGACGCACAGCACCCGCCCGCCAGAAGTTTTCAGCACCGTGTCGTCAAGCCGGGTACCGGCATGGAAGACCACGCATTCGTCTGTGTCTTTGGCCAATCGCGTGATGGGGTCGCCGGTGCGTGGCGTGCCGGGATAGTTGGCCGCCGCCAGTACAACACCGAGGGCCGTGCGGCGGTCCCAGTCGATTTCTGCATCATCAAGACGGCCATCGATGGCCAATTCCAGTGCAACGCTGAAATCGCTTTTTATGCGCATCATGATGGGCTGCGCTTCGGGGTCGCCCATGCGGCAGTTGAATTCCAGAACTTTCAGCGAGCGTGTCGCATCCGGGCCAAGGCCTATCATCAGCCCGGCATACAGGAAGCCGGAATAGGGCACGCCGTCGCGGGCCATGCCCGCAATGGTCGGGTGGATGACTTCACGCATGACACGATTGTGCAGCGCGGGCGTGATGACGGGTGCGGGTGAATAGGCCCCCATGCCCCCTGTGTTGGGGCCGTGGTCGCCATCCAGCAGGCGCTTATGATCCTGGCTGGTGGCCAGCGGCAGAACGTTGTGGCCGTCGCACATGACGATAAAGCTGGCTTCCTCGCCTTCCAGGCATTCTTCGATGACCACCTGGGCGCCCGCCGCCCCGAAACCGCTGTCGCCCAGCATGTGGTCGACAGCAGCGTGAGCTTCTTCAAGCGTGACGGCAACCACTACACCCTTGCCTGCGGCAAGCCCGTCGGCCTTGATCACGATGGGCGCGCCCTGTTCGTCAATGTAGCGGTGCGCGGCCGCCGGGTCGGTGAAGGTCTGGTAAGCGGCGGTAGGAATACCGTGTCTTACCATGAAGGCTTTGGCGTAATCTTTGGAGCTCTCGAGCTGGGCGGCTTCGCGGATGGGCCCGAAGATCTTCAGCCCTGCGGACTGGAAAGCATCGACGATGCCCGCAGCCAGCGGCGCTTCGGGCCCAACGACGGCGTAGGCGATTTTCTCTTGGCGAGCGAACTCGATAAGGTCGTTGATGTCGGTCAGATCGATATTCTGGATCTGGCGCGCGCTGGCGGTGCCGCCGTTGCCAGGGGCGACGTAAACAGTCTGCACGCGGGGCGATTGGGCAAGCCGCCACGCCAGAGCGTGTTCTCTGCCGCCGCCGCCGATGACGAGTAGTTTCATTTTAGGTATGAGGAAGTGGCACGCCCGGCAGGCCGGGCATGGATTTGGAATCAGGAGGCTTGTACAGACTCGTCGAAGACGGCAGTAGTGTAAACCTGTTGAACATCATCAAGCGATTCGAGCATGTCGATCAGCTTTTGTGTGCGCTCGGCGTCGTCGCCGGCCAGCTCGGTTTCGTTCAAGGCTTTCATGATGACGTCCTGCACTTCCGGTATCAGTTCGGCGGCTTCAAAAGCTGCCTTTACGGCGGCGTAGGCGGAGGGCTCGCAGATGACCTCAATCATGCCGTCTTCGTCGACGTCGACGTCTTCGGCACCGGCTTCGAGAGCCACTTCCATGACGGTTTCTTCGGAGACGCCCGGTGCAAACAGGAATTGCCCGCAATGCTTGAACAGGAACGTGACCGAACCATCCTGCCCCAGGTTGCCGCCATTCTTGGTGAGCGCGTGACGGACTTCAGCCACAGTTCGTGTGCGGTTATCGGTCATGCAGTCGACGAGAATCGCAGCGCCCCCAGGGCCGTACCCTTCGTAGCGGACTTCTTCGTAGTTGGCACCATCGGCCCCGCCAGCGCCGCGCTGGATGGCGCGCTGGATGTTGTCCTTGGGCATATTGGCAGCTGTGGCCTTGTCCCAAGCCATGCGCAGACGAGGATTGGCGTCGGGGTCGGGCCCGCCG
>JBAYOJ010000405.1:0-2572 GCA_041678385.1 Burkholderiaceae bacterium
GATTCTCGGCATATGGGGGCATTCGAGCCGCAATGTCGGCAGGTCGCCCAGCACTTGGTCGGCGCGCTGCCTGCAGACACCAGTATTGAACTGATTGCTGAATTCGCCCAGATGTTCGCCCTGCAAGCCCAGTGCGCATGGCTAGGGTGGCCGGATTCCCTGCACGAACCGTTGCGGCAGTGGACGCTCAAAAATCATGCTGCCACGCTGTCGCGCGACCAGGCCGCGCAAGCCGCCGTCGCGCTCGAGTTCGATGGCTATATCAAAGACCTGCTGACTGTGCGCCGCAGCGCCGGAGCCGCAGCACCTGACGATGTCACCACGCACTTGCTGCACAATGCATCCATAGGCCGCTTTCTCACAGACGACGAAATCATCAGCATCCTGCGTAACTGGACAGTCGGCGAACTCGGCACCATCGCCGCATCCGTCGGCATTCTGGTGCATTATCTGGCCGCTCATCCCGATGTCCAGCAGCTGCTGCGCGAACATCCTCAACACCTGCCAACCGCCATTGACGAGGTCCTGCGCATCCATGCGCCGCTCATCATGAATCGCCGGGTCACCACTCAGGAAACCGAACTTGGTGGGCACACCTTGCCCGCGGGTACACGCATGGCCGTCATCTGGGCGTCAGCCAATCGCGATGAGGCCGTGTTCGGGGATCCCGACGAGTTCCGGCTTGATCGCGACCCTGAACTGAATCTGCTTTACGGGGCCGGTGTCCATGTCTGCCCCGGCGCACCGCTGGCCAGGCTGGAACTACTCATCGTGATGCAGGCCCTGCTGTCCGGCACCACATGGCTGGCACTTGACGAAGCGCGTCCCCCCATCAAGGCTGGCTACCCCGGCAGTGGTTTTTCTTCATTATTCATCAAAGCAAGAAAAACCGTCTGAATCGCGCCTGACGGCGAACTGCCTGGTTTCTTCGGTCGTCACCGGGTGTCGGCGCGTGAGCATGGACGCACAGTCACCCAATCGCTGTACCCCTCCTGCCATGACGTCCAGCGTTTTTTTATTTAAGATGCCCCTTCGGTCATGACTTGCGACACTCATCAACAAAAGCCGACCTGACCCGGCGATCCTGATCGCCGCAACTCGAAAAAACACCGGCTTTCTGACTGAAGGAACCTGCCTTGCCTACACCCGACAAGATTACCTGCGTGGAAGACTTCCGGCGACTTGCCGTTCGCAGGGTGCCACGCATGTTCTACGATTACGCCGACTCCGGCTCATGGACGGAAGGCACCTACCGGTCCAATGAAGAGGATTTCCACAAACTCAAGTTCCGCCAGCGGGTAGCGGTGGATATCGAGAAGCGCAATCTGCGCACGATGATGGTGGGCGAGCATGTCGCTATGCCTGTGGCGCTGGCTCCCACCGGCCTGACTGGTATGCAGCATGCCGACGGTGAAATCCACGCGGCCCGCGCCGCAGAAAAATTCGGTGTCCCCTTCACCTTGTCGACCATGAGCATCTGCTCTATTGAAGATATTGCCGCTCACACGAACAAACCCTTCTGGTTTCAGCTCTACGTGATGCGCGATCGTGATTTCATGGAACGGCTGATAGACCGCGCCAAAGCCGCCAACTGTTCTGCATTGATGCTGACCCTCGATCTGCAAGTGCTCGGTCAACGCCACAAGGACATACGCAACGGCCTGACCGCACCACCCAAGCCCACGCTTGCAAACCTGGTCAATCTGGCAACCAAGCCCCGCTGGTGCCTGAACATGCTGGGCACGAATCGCCGCACATTCGGCAATATCGTGGGCCATGCCAGGGACGTCACCGACATGTCCTCGCTGTCTTCATGGACAACAGAACAATTCGACCCCACTCTGAGCTGGAAGGATCTGGAATGGATCAAGCGCCGCTGGGGCGGCAAGCTGATCTTGAAGGGCGTCATGGAACCCGAAGATGCCCGCCTGGCGGTGGAATCGGGCGCCGATGCCCTCATCGTGTCGAATCATGGCGGCCGCCAGCTTGACGGGGCTCCGTCGTCTGTTTCTGCTTTGCCTCGGGTTGTCCATGCCGTAGGCAAGGACATCGAAGTATGGGTGGATGGCGGCATCCGCTCAGGGCAGGATGTGCTGCGCTCGGTGGCATTGGGCGCCAGCGGCACCTTGATAGGCCGCGCTTTTCTCTACGCGTTGGGCGCCATGGGGGAAGCCGGCGTCCAACGTTGCCTGGAAATCATTGCCAAGGAACTGGATATTTCCATGGCGTTCTGCGGTCGCACGGATATACTTGAGGTCGACCGCTCCATTCTGCTTAACGGCGACATCTTCGATTGAACGACAACCCGCGCGGCCCAATAGGGCTCCGCCAGCGTGTCAACGTTGAGGGTCAATGAGGTCCAGTGTGATGCGGCGACGGTCAGCTTCCACTTGGGGCAAAGGCTCAACTTCCTGCAAGGTCTGATGGCAACGCCGCGTCAATTGCTGGTAATAGTGAGTGCCGCGGCGTTTGCGGGCGATTTCCTGATCGGATAGTTCCCGCAATACCCGGGCTGGCGCACCCATGACCATGCTGCGCTCTGGGATCTGCATTCCGACCTTGACAAAGGCCA
>JBAYOJ010000406.1:0-2568 GCA_041678385.1 Burkholderiaceae bacterium
CAGCCGTCTTTTCGACGTGTTGTTCCGGGGTATTCATATCGAATGCGAGTTCCTGTCAGAGGGCCAGTGGCCTGTTCTTCATTATGTGCGTGCCGCACACTGCTGCTTGCTGATGATAACCGGTTCGTGGCGACGCCCGAAGCTTCAATTATACCTTTTTCGCCAAACGCGCTACAATGGCGGGCTATTGGCGCCCGTAGTTCAATGGATAGAATTAGAGTTTCCGAAGCTCTCGATACAGGTTCGATTCCTGTCGGGCGCGCCAACCCACCGCGCAGCCACATGGTAGCGTAAGTGCATCGGCTTTGCAGCGCGGCCATCCGTGCCGCCGGGCCAGAGTTCTTCACTCTGGCCACCCTGGTCACGTTGTTTCCGGGCAACATTTTAGGCCTATTCAACTCAGGCTTACAGCTCTGGACGCCCCAGCTGTATTCGCTTGACGTTGTACCGCATCACCGGTTTATCTTCCTGATTAAAGACGGTAATCGTGGAACTCACCACGGCACGCCCGTGCTTGGATGTCGGCCGCACATCAGTGATATCGACCTGGGCCCAGATGGTATCTTGCGCCATCACAGGCCCCAGGATATCCATCTGCATTTCCAGCATTGCCAAGCCTACGCCCTGAATCAGGGTCTGCTGCAGCATGCCTTCAATGATGGAGTGCGTCAGGGCGGCTGGCGCCATACGCCCCTTGATGGCGGAATGCTCGTAGAAGGGGTCCATGAAGATGGCTTCCAACATTCCTGTGACCCCCATGAAACTGACGATATCCGTTTCGGTGATCATGCGGCGGAAGGTTCTGTATTGCTGGCCGGTTTGTAGGTCCTGCCAGTAGACGCCCTGTCCTAGCAGTGGCATTGCAGTGTTGGTGTCTTGAGATGCTGGTTGTCCTGTAGTCATGTTCATGTACGGTTGTTATGGTTAGTGGGCAGTGTGACACTGTTCTCTAGAATCAATGCCTCACTCAGGCGGGTTGTACGCAGTAATTCCTCAGTATGTTCGCCCAGCTTGGGGGGGCGTGCCAAGGGCACATGCATTCCTTCAATGTGCATGGGGCTGCGCGGGTATCGATAGACACCATTGTTTCCATCAGGGATATCCTGGAAAAAGCCCACGCTGGCAAGGTGAGGGTCGCTTTCCAGGTCGTCCAAGGCGTTGACCCGGCTGGCGGGGATATCCCAGGCAGGCAGGTTCTGCAACCAATAAGCGGTTTCCCGGGTTTTCAGGATTTCTCCGGCGACGGAATACAGGGCATCGGTGTTTTGTGTACGCAGTCGCAGCGACTGAAAACGAGGGTCCTGCGCATGCTCTGGAAAGCCGGAATTTGTAAAGAAGCGCTGCCAGTCCGCGTCGGAATAAGGCATCATGCATACATAGCCGTCGCGGGTGGGAAAGGGCCGGCGGTCACTCGACAGCAGGCGGGAATACCCTTTGGGGTGAGACGATTGCGGCAGATGGCCGCCGAAGTAATGCTCCGCCAGGACACAGGACGTCATCGCTTCGAACAGCGGCACTTCGACGATCTGGCCTCGCCCGGTGCGTTCCCGCCGCATCACGGCGGCCAGAATGGCGTGTACGGCGGTCAGCGCGCCGATCTTGTCAGCCATCACCATAGGCAGATAACCAGGCGCGCCGGTCTGGCCCTGCATCAGCGCGGATGCGCCGCTCAGCCCCTGCACGATGTCGTCATAGGCAGGCTGGCCAGCGTAGGCGCCGTTCTTCCCGAACCCGTTCAGGCTTACGTGTATAAGCCGCGAGTTTCTCTGCAACAGGGGCTCTGCGTCCAGCCCCAGAGCGGGCAGCTTCTGGGGCCGAATGTTGTGTATCAGGATGTCGGCAGTGTCGATCAGCGCATGCAGTGCGTCCAGCCCGTGCCGGGTCTTCAAGTCCAGAACCACGCTCTTCTTGTTGCGGTTGACCCCCAGGAAGATGGCCGCCATTCCGGCTTCGTCGGCGGGGCCGATGTACCGTGTCGGGTCGCCCTGCGGGGATTCGACCTTGATGACTTCGGCGCCATAGTCAGCAAGTGTCATGGAGGCGTAAGGCCCGAAAATCACGGTACTCAGGTCCAGTACCCGCATACCCGACAATGGCAGATCGATAGGATCATCCTGTTTGTGCATTTGCCTTCCCTCGCATGTTTCTCATGCTGATGCTCATAGGCTGATTGTTGATCCACCAAGGTATTGAAGTCTAATACTTAAAACTCAATTTCCGATAACAAATCCGTTATGGCGTGGAGCACAATGAATCTGAAGCAGCTGCATCAATTCCTGGTTATTGCAGAAGAAGGCAGCTTCAGGCGGGCGGCCGACCGGCTGTTCATCGCCCAGCCGGCGCTGTCCGTGTCCATCCGTTCTCTTGAGAAAAGCCTGAATGCCCAGCTGTTTCACCGCAAACCCAAAGGGGTGGTCCTTTCGCCGGCGGGGCAGGCGCTTATTGAAAGTGCCCGTAGCATGCTCGCCCATGCCGAACAGGGGAGGAAAGCGGTGGGGCTGGCCGCCCATGGCTCATGGGGCGCGCTGACGTTGGGTTTTGTCGGGCTGGCGACGTATCGGGTGCTGC
>JBAYOJ010000407.1:0-2567 GCA_041678385.1 Burkholderiaceae bacterium
CATTCATCGAGCGCCCGATCAGCATGTGGGTGCTGATCTTGACGGTGGCCTTGCTGGTGTGGGGCATCTGGAGCACTCTGCGGCAGCGCTCTACCGTGGCGACCATAGCCCAATCGATTTGAAGCTACGCCCTTGTTGCTTGGTTTCGCGCTGGGCCCCATGTGTTCTTCGGGGCGCAACATGAGCAGTAAATCTGAAGAGATTGCTGATTCTCCTCAAACGGTAATGTAGCGGTAATGTTCGACAATGGGCTTCTGTCCTAAGATCAATCATCAATATGCCGGCCGAGCGCTCACTTCATGCGTCGGTCGGCATTGACGCGATATGGACAAAGCTCCAGTGGGAGTTCATTACCACTGATTAGGGGGACTGAGTGCGTTTCAAGGTCAGTATCAATAAGAAGGACGCTCTGGCTGCCGGCTTGTTGTGCCTGTTCGGCCTGGCTGCCGTGCTGCAGGTCAGTGCTTATTCCGTGGGCAAGACGTCCGGGATGGCGACTTTGGGGGTAGTCCCCGTCTTGATCGGTTCACTGGTGATGCTGGTCGGGATTCTCTGCCTGTTTGAATCCAGGCTTTCGCCCGACGACGACGATGACCATCAGTCCGGGCTGTCAAAATGGCGCGGGTGTTGCGGCATTGCCAGCGGTACATTCGCATTTCTGCTGCTTGGGAAATATATTGGCCTGGTGCCGGCGGTATTCGCGTTTGTTTTCATTATGGCGCTTGGTGACCGCAGCCACACCTGGCGTAGCGCGTTGTTTCTGTCAGCGTGCGTGACGCTTGTTGGGGCGCTTGCCTTGATGTGGGGCCCCGAACTGCATATCCCATTGCTTAACTAACTTAACTAAATTAAAGCAGGGCTTTCATTATTGGGACGCATCCGGCGCAAGGTGCCGTCGGGTGCGTCCCAATTTTTTCAGGCTGTCGTCACTGCGGCTTATCGCCCTTCAGCGTGATTCGATGCATCACCCTGCGGAAACCGTGGTAATCGTTGACCGGGTTGTGCATGGCTGACCGGTTGTCCCAGAACGCGATGGCGTTTGGGGTCCAGATAAAGCGGCAGGTAAATTCCGGCTTGACCTGATGCTGAAAAAGAAACGCCAGAAGGGGGGCGGATTCTTCGTCGGTCATGCCCTTGATGCCGGCCGTGTGGGCAACATTGAGATAGAGGCTCTTGCGACCAGTTTCGGGGTGCGTACGCACAATGGGATGCTCGGCAACATGGTCAACCGGCGCTTCGTTTTTGCCGTCAGTACGCATGCGATCTTCGCGCGTGCGAGAGATATCGGCCTTGGCCGAGGTGCTGATACCGATCAAGCCATCAAGCAGCTTCTTCATCGTGTCTGACAGCGCTTCGTAGGCCAGTTCCTGATTGGCGAAGAGCGTGTCGCCGCCGTAAGGTGGAATTTCGCGCGACAACAGCATGGAACCCATGGGAGGTTCCTGAAGATAGGTGGTGTCGGAATGCCACATGCCGCCAAAGTTGGCGGTTTCGGTTTCAAGCTTTTTGACTTCGATGATTTGTGGAAAATCGTTCAGCCCTTTTACGAAGGGGTATTCCACAGGTTCACCCATAGCGTGGGCGAAATCAAGAAACTGTTGGGGAGTGATGTCCTGCTCACGCAGGAAGATGACCTTGTGGTCCAGTAAAGCCTGGCGGACTTCCTGGGCCTGGGCAGTGTTCAAGCCGGCTCGCAGATCAATTCCGCTGATTTCGGCGCCCAGCGCGCCAGCCGTTTTCTGGATCTTCATTCAAGAATGCCTCCGGGGTTTCGCGCCCCAAAAAAGTAAAGAAGAGAATGCAATGTTCAGGTCTGACTTCCGACTGGTGTCGGTTACAGTGGCGCGACCATGCCGGATTCTCACCGGCTTCTGAACCCGCATTTCTACTGCATGCCGCATTGCGGCAATAAAAAGGGATGTGGTGTCTTCCCCCCTGATTTTTATGACCCGCTTTATGAGCAGGTTTTTGATGATGGATACCCGTCGCGTCGCGTTGTGGAACGTGAGGGCCGGCGACCTTGATGCTCTGCATCAAGGAACTCCATGCACTTATGTGGTAATTGTGCCATGAACCGCGCTGAATTGCTGCGTCGCGTCAAATTACATACCGCACAGGCCATCCAGACGTGGCGAAATGACCGCATTCACTACAAGGCTTTCCGTGTACGATCATAAAGATATATTTACTATGTATCTTTGTAAGGCAAGTGCTTGCCAGTTTTGATGACATTTGAAAAGGATCCAAGATGCAGGTTGGAATGCTGAAACTCGCAGGTCTAAAAGAACAAGGCTGCGCCGTCAAGGTCGCCGATGCTCTGAAATCGATCAAGGGTGTAGACACCGCAGAAGTCTCTTTCGACAAGGCCAAGGCGTCGATCACGTTCGACGAAGCGCTGGTATCGCTGCAACGCCTGAAAGTGGCCGTTGAAGACGCCGGCTACGGCATCGCCCAGCCCGTACACGGCGAAGACGGCGCCTGCTGCGGCGGGTGTGGGGGATAAATCCGGACCAGGAACAGTCCTGAGGACTGTTCCGCGCCGGATTTATCCGAGCGGCATGCAGGCC
>JBAYOJ010000408.1:0-2560 GCA_041678385.1 Burkholderiaceae bacterium
AGGGGTGCGTCATGTGTGGGACTTTTAAGGCCACAAATGAGCGAAGGCGAGTTTGGGGACGGAAAGTCCCAGCCAGACCGGGAACCGGGCTGGCATCGTCACCAGACAGGGCCCCAGGCGTAGCCTGGGAACTGCATGGGATCAGCAGCGCAAGCTGCTCTGACCTGCACCACGCCAAGGAAAAACCCGAGCATCACTAAGCCGGTTCACATTGCACACATGCATCAAACACGCGAGAATTCCCGCATGTGTAATCGCTATGTGACACCGGACCAAGCGACTATCGAACGCTATTGGCATGTAGGCCGCCAGAACCCGCCAAGGCTCTGGGGGCCACAGGTGCATCCCCGCGGGATGGGGCCATTCATTCGTGCATGCGATCAGGAGCGCGAACTCGTAGTGGGCCAGTGGGCGCTGATTCCACCTTTCGCCAAAGACCTGAAATTGCCCTATTCCACCAACAACGCACGCGCTGAGGAGCTGGCCCAGAAACCCACTTATCGGCAGGCCTGGGCGCGGGGCCAGCGCTGCATCATTCCGGCGGAATCATTCGATGAACCCTGTTGGGAAAGCGGCAGCAATGTGTGGTGGCGGTTCCAGCGCGCCGATGGCGCCCCCTGGGGACTGGCCGGGTTGTGGAATACATGGGTCAACAGAGAAACAGGCGAGGTCGTAGAAAGCTACACCATGCTTACGCTCAACGCTGACGCTCACCCCCTTATGAGCAGGATGCACAAGCCGGATCCTAGCAGGCCGTCTCATGCACAAGACAAGCGCTCGGTGATTCCGATTGCGCTGGCAGATGTCGATCAGTGGTTGAACGGCAGCCTGGATGACGCAAAAATGCTGTTTACCCTTCCGCCGCTCGCGGCGTTCGATGCTGTGCCGCTGGATGCTCCCCGACAATCCAGCCTGATATAGCGGCCGGTTTTGTCAGCAGCTTCCCCCTGCGCCAGACGCAGCAAGGCCCGGCAAAGCCGGGCCTGTCGGTGTGTTCGCCAGGCCGGTCTTACCAGCCTGGGTTTGGCTGTCGATCAGAACGGAATATCTGAGGTATCGACTTCATCAGCGGCGGTAGGGGCCTTTGCTTTGCCGTTACGGCCTTTCACGCGCGCTGCGGGTGTAGCCTGGGCGCCGTCAGCCGGTGCGTTCTCCCGGCCTCCCAACATTTGCATCTGATCTGCGATGATTTCCGTACTGTAGTGGTCAGTGCCGGTATCGGCATCCTGCCATTTGCGGGTTTTCAGACGGCCTTCTACAAATACCGTGCGTCCCTTTCGCAGGTATTCGCCTGCTATCTCAGCCAGTCGGCCATAGAACACAACACGATGCCATTCGGTTTCTTCGCGGCGCTCGCCTGTGGCCTTGTCCTTCCATTGGTTGGTGGTGGCGATCGACACTGAGCACACGGCTGCACCCTCTGCGGTGTAGCGGACTTCGGGGTCTTTGCCAAGGTTGCCGATTAGAGTGGCGCGGTTTAATGATGCCATGGTGACTTCTCCTTTGTATAAGTCAGGATGAAAGCCTGGGCGACCCTTCGCCCAGGTGGGAAAGGCTTATTGCTGCGGCTGTGCTCTATTCAGGGCGCGGATAACATCCTGTGCAGCCCATTGGGCATTGCCTGTTAGCTGACGTACCCATGCGCTACGTGTCGGGCTCCAGCGGAAGCCGTGGCGCTTGAGCAAGTCGCGGGTGTCCTTGGCGGGTTTGCCCTCAAACAGGAACATGGCGCGGTTTTCCTGCGGATCCTCACGGTAGATGTAGCCCTGGCCGCTGCGCTCCAGCTCGGGCCGATCGGCTACCTTCTCCAGGTCTTTGATGCGTTCGGCAATGCGGCGGATGTTGGCGTTGTTGTTCTGCAGCTGATACGGCGCAAAACCGATGCGGCCCATAAAATCCGGCGTGATGACCGCCCGGGCGCGGGTGTCGTCCACCAGACCCGTGGCCACCAGGGCGCTGATACGGATTTCAGCGTCGGCCTTGGCATGGCGGCGAACGACTGCGTTCAGCTTCTTCATGGTGTCCTGCCACGCTTGCAACGATGCCAGCTTTGCCTTCAATTTTTCAATGGCGTCCGGGTCGTCGCTGGAAATACCGCCCTTGCCTACGGATGCGGCCTTATCGACGTAGTGCTCGGCCTTCTTCTGCAACTCGAAGGATTTTTCAAAGCCACGCTGGATTCGCTCCCGATAGCGGCGGTCACTACGTTCGGAGTGATGACCCACCAAAATCGGCTGACCAAACGGAATCGCCTGTGCCATATCATGCGCCTGGGCATGAACTGCATCTGCCCGTCGTTCGGCCTGTGCGGCCTTGGCCTGATACCCTGCCTTCCGTGCTGCCTGCTTTGTTTCATAGGTGTTCATGGTGCTGATCTCCACATGAGGGTTGAGCTTTTTCAGCTGACCGGATCCGAAGATTCTTGAGCCGGAACGTAAATCCGCCGTTTGGGGTCTACGCTGGCTCTCCGGTCTTGCCGCCGTCTTCCGTGAGTTCCGTCGCCGTGCCGATCTGGATCATGTAGCGCCGACCGGAAAGGGGCGGGAACGGAAGCCGCAGC
>JBAYOJ010000409.1:0-2544 GCA_041678385.1 Burkholderiaceae bacterium
CAAGGCTGGCGTGATTCAGTACGCCAGGGTGGTGGCGGTCGAACTGGCCAAAGACGGTATACGGGTTAATACAGTCGTGCCCGGCCAGGTACATACGCCGCTGGTCGATGCGGTGCTGGCAAAAGCACAGGCGCAAGGCGATATTGGCAGCCTGCTGGAACGCCGGCAGAAGCGCATTCCCTTGCCTTTCATGGGTGACGGCATCGACACCGCCAATGCCGCCCTGTTCCTTGCCTCTGACGAAGCCCGTTTCGTGACCGGCACGGAACTCGTGGTGGATGGCGGGATGAGCGCCCGCTGCGATTGAAGCAGCGGCGCGGCCTTGCTTGTTTTACCCGGACTCAGGCCAGATCCTGAGCCGGATCCTTTCATAAAAACAGGAGACAGACATGAAACTCAAATGGATTGCAGCGCTTGGCGCCGCCGCCGTTACGGCTGTAGCGGTGCCGGGCGCCCATGCTGCCGAAGCCTTCCCGACCAAGCCCTTGCAGGTCGTCATTCCGTTCCAGCCTGGGGATACCGACAACATGCTGCGCCCCTTTCTCGAGCGCATGAACGAATTCCTGAAGCATCCGGTGGTCCTGAATTACCGGCCGGGGGCGGGGGGCGGCATTGGTGCGGGTTCTGTGGCGACCAGTGCGCCGGATGGCTACACCCTGGTGGGCACCTCACCCGGTTCCATCGTGGTTGTACCCCTGGCCAACCCGGACATCAAATATTCCCCGGATGACTTCACACCGGTGGCGTCGCTTGCCGAAGGCGGCCTGATGCTGGTGGCACCTTCCAGCTCACGCTGGAAAACACTGACCGATCTGGTGGATTATTCCAAGCAGAATCCCGATAAGGTCACCTTCACCAGTTCCGGGGCGATGGGCATCACCCACCTGCTGGCCGAAGCCTTTGCCAACACGGTGGGGGTGCAGTGGCGGCACATCCCGTACAAGGGCAGCGCCCCGGCCATTACGGCGCTGCTGGGCGGCCACGTGGATATGGCGTCCACCGCCATTGCGCCGGCCCAGGCGCATATCCAGGCCGGTACGCTGGTGCCGCTGGCCGTGTTCGGTGAAACGCGTCTCAAGGCGTATCCGGATGTCCCGACCCTGAAAGAGCTGGGTTACGATATCGGTAGCCCCACCTATTATGGTATTTCCGCCCCCGCAGGCACGCCACCGGAAGTTGTGAATACCATTTATGAGGCCGCAGAAAAAGTTGTCGAAAAATACGGCGACGACATTGCCAAGAACCTGGCCGTGTTCGGGGCGCAGATCAAGCTGCTGAACCCCGCGGATTACAAGGCTTATCTGGCAGACCAGCGCAGCTTGTTTGCCGAGGCGATCAAAAGCCTGAATTAAAACCCCAGCTCGTGCCCAGCCGCTGCGCCGCCGCCTGGCGGCGCAGCCCCGTCATCAAGGAATTCCCCCATGGCAGCACAACGCAAAGTCATTATCACCTGCGCGGTAACCGGCGCCATCCACACGCCTTCAATGTCGCCGCATCTTCCCGTCACGGCTCAGGAAATCATCGACGATTCGATTGCGGCCGCCGAAGCCGGCGCCGCGGTATTGCATTTGCATGCGCGCGACCCCAGCGATGGCCGCCCCTCCCAGGACCCGGAAATGTTCCGGCCCTTTTTACCGGCCATCCGTTCCGCCTGCGACGCGGTCATCAACATCACTACCGGCGGCAGCCCGCACATGACGGTGGAAGAGCGCATGCGGCCGGCCATGATCTTCGAGCCGGAACTGGCTTCGCTGAACATGGGTTCCATGAATTTCGGCCTGTTCCCCATGCTGAAGCGATTCCCCGAGCTGCAGCACGAATGGGAACACCAGCATCTGGAAAACAGCCGCGACCTGGTCTTCAAGAATACCTATAAAGACATCGAAGCCATTCTGACGAACGGCACACGCAATGGCACCCGTTTCGAGTTTGAATGCTATGACACCAGCCATTTGTACAACCTGGCGCATTTTGTTGAACGTGGCCTGGTGACAGGCCGCCCGTTCATCCAGACGGTCTTTGGCATTCTGGGCGGCATCGGCCCGCATGTTGAAGATCTGATGCACATGCGCCGTACGGCTGACAGGCTGTTCGGCAGCACTTACGAATGGTCGGTCCTGGGGGCAGGCCGCAATCAGATTCCTCTTGCCACCATAGGCCTGGCGTCCGGCTCGCATGCGCGCGTCGGGCTCGAGGATTCCCTCTGGATAGGGCCGGGCCAATTGGCAGCCTCGAATGCCGATCAGGTCAGGCGTATACGGCAGGTGGCCGAAGCGCTGGGCCTGCAGGTCGCCACGCCCGACGAAGCCCGTCAAATTCTGGGTTTGAAGGGCGCTGACAAAGTCGCTTTCTGAATACAAAAAAAACCGCCAACCGTTCGCCGGTATGTCGCGGCTTACGGTTGGCGGGCGGCGGCGAATGAACGATCAGCGTTCGTCGTCGCTATGGATGCCGAAGGCCTCAAGGAAGCGGGACACCATGTTGTAGGCACCCACTGTGGCAACCAGTTCAACGAGTTCCTGGTTGCTGAAGTGGGTTTGCAGG
>JBAYOJ010000410.1:0-2539 GCA_041678385.1 Burkholderiaceae bacterium
ATGGACTGCCTGGTGGAAGAAAACCAGATCAGGCGCTTGCTCGACGGCAGGGCTGACGTCCAGCGTCTGCACTTCGACCTGGCGGGCCGGACACTGGCGATTGATGCGTCGGAAGAGGGCTGGAATGAGCTTGTATCAGCAATCGAGCAGGGTGGTTTCAAGGTGGAAACGCTGGCCGCTCCGCCCACGGCTGAGGCGGCCCGGGCGCAGTCCCGCCGCGAGTTATGGCGGCTGCTGGCCGCACTGACACTTGCAGGGCTGGCCGAAACCCTGGGCTTTGCCGGAATGGATGCACCGATATGGCAGGTCGCGGGCATGGCTCTGGCGGCCCTGGCCATTGCCATGGCGGGCCTCGCCGTCTTCCGCAAGGGGCTGGCCGCCTTGTTCAAGGGCAAGCTCAACATCAACGCCTTGATGACGGTGGCGGTGAGTGGCGCCTTCCTTATTGGTGAGTGGCCCGAGGCCGCCATGGTGATGGCGCTGTATTCCCTGGCTGAATTAATTGAGGCGCGTTCAGTGGATCGCGCGCGTAACGCGATCAAGGGGCTGCTGGATCTGTCACCGCCGCTGGCGGAATGCCTTACGGCTGCTGGCGAATGGGTGAGCGTTGCGGCCGGCAACGTGCAGCCGGGAGACGTCGTGCGCGTGCGCCCAGGCGAGCGCCTGCCTCTGGACGGTGTGGTTGTTTCGGGTTCTGGCGCCGTGGATCAGTCGCCGATCACGGGGGAAAGCATGCCCGTGGAAAAAGGCCCCGGCGCCGAGGTCTTTGCCGGTACGGTCAATCTGCATGGCGGACTGGAATTCCGGGTCACGGCCCAGGCGGAGGATACCGTACTGGCCCGTATCATTCATGCAGTGGAAGAAGCTCAGGGCAAGCGTGCCCCCACGCAGCGCTTCATAGATCATTTCGCCAGCGTATATACGCCGGCAGTCTTTTTACTGGCGGTTGCCGTTGCGATTGGCGCACCGCTGCTGCTGGGCCACGCCTGGCTGGAAAGCCTGTATCGGGCATTGGTGCTGCTGGTGATTGCCTGCCCCTGCGCCCTGGTCATCTCCACCCCTGTCACCGTCGTCAGCGCGCTGGCCGCCGCCGCCCGGCGCGGGGTCCTCATCAAAGGGGGGGTGTATCTGGAAGAGGCACGCAGGCTGAACCTGATCGCACTGGATAAGACCGGCACGATTACAGAGGGGCGTCCCAAGCTGGTTGAACAGCGCTACTTGAACGAGCGGGTACCCGAACATGAAATACGCCGCCTGGCAGCCAGCCTCGCGCAGCGCTCCGACCATCCCGTATCCCGAGCCATTGCCGAGGCCGTGGGCAGCGATAGCCTGCCCGTCGAGGGCTTCGGGGCGCACGCCGGTCATGGTGTGTACGGGACCATAGACGGCGCCAGCTATATGCTGACCAACCACCGCAAGGTTCACGAATTGGGCTTATGCAGCCCTGAACTTGAGCAGTTGCTGTCTGAACACGAAAGCCAGGGCCGCACGGTAAGCCTGCTGGCAGGCCCGGAAGGCGTGATGGCGTTATTTGCCGTGGCGGATAGCGTACGTGCTGCGTCCAACGAGGCCATCGGCGAACTGAAGCATTTGGGCGTTGCCACCGTCATGCTTACCGGCGACAACGAAACCACCGCTAGAACCATTGCCGCTCAGGCGGGCATCACCGACGTCCGCGCAGGCCTGCTGCCCCATGAAAAGCTGGATGTGCTGCAGTCGCTGTCCCAGAAGGGCGAGATCACCGCCATGGTGGGTGACGGCATCAACGATGCGCCCGCATTGGCTGCCGCACATATCGGCTTTGCCATGGGGGCCGCCGGCACTCACACTGCCATGGAGGCGGCCGATGTCGTGATCATGAATGATGACCTGCGGCGCATCCCCGAAACCATACGCCTTTCGCGCCGCACCCATACCGTGCTGTGGCAGAACATCGTGCTGGCACTGGGTATCAAGGCCATCTTCCTGCTGCTGGCGGTGTCCGACCACGCCACCATGTGGATGGCTGTTTTTGCCGATATGGGGGCGAGCCTGCTGGTTGTCTTCAATGGTTTGAGGTTGCTGCGCCGCTGAAGTGCCCCTTCACCCCCGCCCCCGGTTGCCCCAGTTTTTCAAGTATCCCTTCGGCGGTATGCCACAGATGAACCTTCATGGCGGCGTAGGCGCCACTGCCGTCGCCACCCAGAATGGCCTGTGCGATGGCATCGTGCTGGTCGACCGAGTCGCGGATGAGGCGGGCGGGGCCCACCGAATGGCGCAGCATGTACATGAAGACGGCCAGTTGATAACGGTCGATCAATTCCGCCAATTCCCTGTTTCCACTAATGGTCACGATGGCCTGGTGGAAACGGCGGTTGTACTCGATGAAGGCGGGCAGGTCGGCCCCCCCGCGATGCCGATGGCCTTCTTCCACCAGGGCGGTGAAGGCGGGCCGCTGGTTTTCATCCAGGCGTTCGGCTGCGAGCCGGGCTGCCTGCCCTTCCAGCGCTTCGCGTATTTGAAATAGATGGATGACTTCATCCGCCGTCAGCCGCCGGAC
>JBAYOJ010000411.1:0-2529 GCA_041678385.1 Burkholderiaceae bacterium
ATCCTGCAGGAAAGCATCGCCTATGCACAGCAACGCAAGCAGTTCGGTCAGAGAATCGGCGACTTCCAGCTCATCCAGGCCATGCTGGCCGACAGCCAGGCTGAACTGCTGGCCGGTTGGTCGTTGGTTAAATCGGTGGCCCGGCAGTACGACGCCAAACCCGTAGGGGCGCGTAACCCGGAAATCAGCATGCAGGCTTCCTGCTCAAAAATGTTCACCACCGACATGGTCGGCCGTGTCGCTGATCGTGGCGTACAGATCCATGGCGGCTCAGGCTACATCAATGAATACAAGGTAGAACGCTTCTACCGCGACGTGCGCCTGTTGCGGTTGTACGAAGGCACGACACAAATCCAGCAGATGGTCATCGGCAAGCATTTGATGAACGCCTGAAGCAAGCTGGGACTCGTTCCCGTTACAACGACACGCGCAGCTCTTATGGCAGATGACCTGACCGTGGTCACCTGCCAACCGCCCCGGGCCGGTGAAGGCAGGTATTCGTGCTCGTGTAACCTACAGGAGCGGCGACACAGACACCGCTACAAACGCTTCCATCCCTGCAGCTTCCGCTCCGTGGCCTCTCAAATTGGACATCACTATTTGTTTCAATTAAACTTTTATTGATACAAGTTATGGAGAAACTGAAGGCTGCTTCCTATAGTGAACCGCCTTGTCTGTTTCGGGGTACGACATCCGCCCATCCAACTTTGCCCGGATATCATCATGTCCATACTGACGCGCGTCTGGCACTGGCTGACAAGGCTTTCATTATTCAAGACCTTGCGCAAGAAATTCATTCTGGGTTTCATCATTGCCAGCCTGCTCGCGGTCGGAAACGTGCTGGTTGTCCAGTCCCTGCTGCGCCAATCCGACACCATCGCGGCCACCATCAATATTGCCGGCAAGATGCGCATGCTGAGCCAGCGCATCGGCTTGATGCAGTTGGCAACACAAGGCCGCCTGGCTGAAAGCGGCCATGACGCGGGGTTTTCCTTCCAGAAGCTGGAACAAAGCTTTGAAAGCGCCATGCTGGTCTTGCGATACGGCGGGCAAGCCTTCGACATGAACATACCTGCCGTTGCTGCAGAATTGCACCATAGACTAGACGAGATCGAAGTTGCCTGGGTCGCTTACCGGCGCGCGCTTGCAACCATGAGAAACGCTTCCCCACGATCCGGCATACTGGAAAACAACAGCATATTCGGGTCGAACGTTGTTATAGAAATGATCGCAGCAAACGAATGGCTGCTGAACAACACCGAAACTCTGATAAACAGCTTGGTCGACGACGCTCAGAACATGCAAGAGCATGTCATGCACAAGATATACGGCCTGTTTCTAATCAATGTCCTGATGCTTTTTCTGGCCTGGATGATCATTTTCTCCAAGGTATTGAAGCCCATAAATCGCCTGATGCATCTCAGCAATGAGTTGGCGGCCGGCAACTACAGCACCCGGCTGCGCATGGACGCCGACGATGAGTTCGGCGCCCTCAGCAGGGTCATGAACAAGACATCGGCTCATATCGAAAATCTGCTGAACGACCTTAAGGTCAAGCAGGCCAACTTAAAGCAGGCTAAAGTTAAATTACAGCGTGCGGCTCTGGTCTATCAGCACATAAGCGACGGTATCGTCATCACCGACGCCAGCGGATACGCTCAAGACGTCAACCCGGCTTTCAGTACGATCACTGGATACGATGCCAAAGAAATAATCGGCAACAGGCTAAGCAAGCTCAGCGCCGGGCGCCACCCACCCGATTTCTTCCGGGCGTTATGGGACAAACTGAAAGACACCGGTCAATGGCGGGGCGACATCTGGAACCGAAACAAATCAGGGCAGGAATTCCTCAGCCATCTGATGATCAACAGTTGCTTTAATGATGATGGCAGCGTGAACTGCCGCATTGGGCTTTTTTCAGATGTCACTGAAAAACGCAGGCAAGAGGCACTTATCTGGCGACAGGCCCGTTTTGATCATCTGACGCAACTGCCCAACCGCCAGATGTTCCATGAAAACCTGCAAAGAAGCATTGAACAATCCCAGCGTAGCGGTTTGCCATTTGCGCTGGTTTTTCTTGATCTCGACCTGTTCAAGGAAGTCAATGACACTTTCGGGCATGACGAAGGCGATGTGCTCCTGCAGCATGTGGCCAAACGCATCAGCCAATGCTGCCGCCGCTCTGACCAGGTGGCGCGTCTGGGTGGCGACGAGTTCATCATGATCATACAAGACCTGAAAGACCCGCTGGACGTATACCCCATATGCGACAAGCTGCTCAAGACAGTCTCAAGCCCGTACAGCCTGAGCGTGAGTGAAATCCGCATTTCCTGTAGTGTCGGCGTGGCGTTCTACCCCAACCACGCCGACAACGCTACGGAACTTCTGAAGTACGCCGATCTGGCCATGTATGCCGCCAAGGAAAAAGGCCGCAATCAATACTGCCTGTTTTCCAACAGCATGCGTGATTCAGTACAGCTGCGTCATGATCTGCTGCGCGACTTGCAGGTGGCCCTGGACAGCCAGCAA
>JBAYOJ010000412.1:0-2527 GCA_041678385.1 Burkholderiaceae bacterium
AGGAAAGCAACATGAAAAAATCATCGAAAGTGATCATTACTTGCGCCGTGACAGGGTCTATTCACACGCCGACCATGTCGCCGTACCTGCCGATCACGCCGGAACAGATCGCCGATCAGGCCGTGGCGGCGGCGGAAGCGGGCGCGGCCATGCTGCATCTGCACGCCCGCGACCCAGCCACTGGGCGGCCCGACCAAAGCCCCGAACGTTTTGCCGCCTTCTTGCCGCAAATCAAGGCGCGTACCGATGCCATCGTGAACATCACGACGGGCGGTGGCCTGGGCATGACGCTGGAAGAACGGCTGGCACCGGCCAAATGGGCCCAGCCTGAAGTCGCATCCATGAACATGGGTTCGCTGAATTTCAATATATCGGGTGCGGCTGGCCGCATCAGCGACTTTCTTCACGATTGGGAAAAGCCCTATCTGGAAATGACGCAGGACTTCATACTTTCCAATACTTTCAGCCAGATCGAGCGCGGGATAGGCGAACTTTCAGCCATGGGCACCCGCTTCGAATTCGAATGCTATGACGTGGGCCATCTATATAACCTCGCCCATTTCGTTGATCGGGGTTTGATCAAACCGCCATTTTTCGTGCAATGCATTTTCGGGATTCTGGGCGGCATCGGTGCCGACCATGACAACCTGCTGCACATGCGGTCGATTGCTGACCGGCTGTTCGGCGATGATTACTACCTATCGGTGCTGGCGGCCGGCCGGCATCAGATGTCGTTTGTGACGATGAGCGCTTTGTTGGGTGGCAACGTGCGGGTGGGCCTGGAAGATAGCCTGTATGCTGGCAAAGGCCAGCTGGCAGAGTCGAATGCCCAGCAAGTGGCCAAAATCCGCCGTATTCTGGAAGAGCTGTCCCTGCAGGTTGCGACACCGCAGGAAGCTCGCGAGATGCTCCAGACCAAGGGCGGCGACAACGTTGCATTCTGAATTGTTATGTATTCAAAGGGGGGCTGAATTGTGATGGATGCCTTGCAGGGGTTGCGGGTCGTTGATTTCTCGAAGGTGTTGGCGGGGCCATTGTGCACGCAGTATCTGGGCGATATGGGTGCAGAAATCATCAAGGTGGAATCGCCCCTGGGTGATGACACCCGTCGTTGGCCGCCTTTTCACAAGGGGGAAGGCACTGTCTTCCTGAGCGTCAACCGCAATAAGCGCAGCATTATGCTGGACCTGAAGTCCGAAGCCAGCCGTGATGTTGTCGAGCGGCTCCTGAAAACCGCGGACATCGTTGTGGAAAGCTTCGGGCCCGGTGTGCCTGAACGGCTGGGTATCGATTATGACAGCGTGGCAGCGTTGCGGCCCGATGTCATCTATTGCAGCATCACGGGGTTTGGCACTCAAGGGCCGCTGCGTGAAGGCAAGGGGTACGACGTCATCCTGCAGGCCTACAGCGGCATGCTGGCCCTGACCGGTGAAGAAACCGGCCCGCCAGCGCGCAGCCCGATTTCCCCCATCGATCAGGCCACGGGCATGCACGCCGCCATGGGCATCGTTTCGGCGGTCGTGAAGCGTCTGCGCACCGGGCAAGGCATGCGCATTGATGCCAGCCTTTTCGACACTTCCCTGGCCTTCATGGCCTATGTCGTGCAGAGCTACTGGGAACGCGGCACAGACCCCAAGCGTTGGGGCTCAGCCCACGAATCCCTGTGCCCTTATCAGGTTTTCGAGACTCGCGATCAGCCCATTTTGCTGGGCGTTGCCAACGATGCGCTCTGGCAGACGTTCTGCCGAGTGGTTAACGACACAGGGCTGGCACAAGACCCGCGCTATGAGACCAATGCGGGGCGGGTCTCGCATCGTGAACAGGTACTGAAGGCGGTTGGCGCACATATGGTGCACGAAACCCGCGACGCCTGGATGGAAAAGCTTTCCCGTGCCGGTATCCCGTGTGCCCCCATCCTGAGCATTTCCGAAGTCCTGGCGCACCCGCACACTCTGGCGAGCGGCATGATCCAACACCTGCCTTTTGCGGGCGGCGAGCTGAATACCGTATCGCAGCCACTGCGGTTTGATGGTGAGCGCTCTATGGCGCAGTATCCGCCGCCGACATTGGGCGAGCATACGGAAACCATTCTGGCGTCTCTGGGGTACGAGCCGGAGCAGATCCGACAGATCACGTCGGGCGCTTGATGCGCGGGGTCGAAGTCTGGTAGCCAAGCTGTCAAAGGCAGTAAACCGCTTTCTTTACATGGATTTGATATGTCTCTGAGATCTTTATTGTTCGTGCCGGGTGACAGCGAGCGCAAGCAGGCCAAGGCGGCCGGCGTGGGTGCCGATGCCCTGATTCTCGACCTGGAGGATTCCGTCGATGTCTCGCGCCTGCCGGTGGCGCGCGAGATGGTGCGCGAATACCTTTCAGCGCATGCCAACGGGCAGGCCCAGTTGTGGGTGCGCATTAATCCGCTAGCTTCCGGCCTGGCTCTGGACGACCTGGCCGCCGTGGTGCGCGCTGCGCCCGCGGGCATCATGCTGCCCAAGGTCAGCGGTGCGGCCGATATTGTGCTTCTGGG
>JBAYOJ010000413.1:0-2511 GCA_041678385.1 Burkholderiaceae bacterium
AAGCGACCCCGCCTGGATTTTCTACACCAGCGGCACCACCGGCTTCCCCAAAGGGGCCATCCTCAGCCACCATACCCTGCTCTTCATGGGCATGACGTATTACGCCGACATCGAATACGTTGCGCCTGGCCAGACCATGCTGCATGCCGCACCGTTATCGCACGGATCCGGCCTGTACATGCTGCCCCATCTGCTGGCAGGCGGCCATCAAATCATCATGCGGCATTTTGATGCGGCGGCAGTGGTGCAGGCCATGGGCGAGCATCCCGCAGTAAGCATGTTTGTCGTACCCACCATGCTCACACGCATGGCACAGGCAGCGCGCGCCATCCCTGGGTGGCAAGGCCAGATCAGCAGCCTGATCTACGGTGGCGCACCGATGTATGTATCAGACTTGATGGAAGCCATGGATGTACTGGGCACCAACCTCTATCAACTCTTTGGCCAGGGCGAAACCCCCATGACGGCCACCGGCCTGTCGCGGTTCGAGCACGCAAAAGCCTACGCCGAGCGCGACCTTGCAGCACTGGCCACTACGGGCGGCCCCCGTTATGGGCTGCAGATCCGTATTGTCGACGAAGCCGGCCAGGAACTCCCATCAGGCCAGGCCGGCGAAATCCTTGTGCGGGGCGACAGCGTGATGCTGGGCTACTGGAACAACCCCCAAGCCACAGCAAAGACCTTGCGCGACGGCTGGCTCTGGACAGGCGACATCGGCCGGCTCGACAGCCGGGGCCGGCTTGAACTCATAGACCGCTCCAAAGACATGATCATCAGCGGCGGCAGCAATATCTACCCCCGCGAAGTCGAAGAAACCCTGCTTACCCATCCCGCCATCGACGAATGTTCCGTCATCGGCCGCGCCCACCCCGACATGGGCGAAGAAGTCGTCGCTTTCATCGTCTGCCATCCAGGCCGGCACGCCAGCCCCGAAGATCTCGACCAACTCTGCCTGGGCAATCTGGCCCGCTACAAGCGCCCGCGCGCCTATCGTTATATAGACGCGCTGCCCAAGAGCAGCTATGGGAAGATCTTGAAGAATACCTTGCGGGATCTTTTAAAAGACGAATAAACCGGCGTTTCCGCCCGCCTTCACCACGCCGCTTCCAGAATCCCCACCAGTTCGGCGGCCTCAGTCACCGGTCGGGGATTGCCGCGCAAAAACCAATCCTGCATGGCCAGGGCCGCTATTTCCGGCAGGGATTCCTGCGACAAGCCGACATCGCGCAAGCTCCGGGGCATATCCAACGCATCGAAAACCGCTGTCACGGCATCGATAATGGCTTCTGTGGCGCCCGTCGCGCCAGGCGCCAGGCCCAGCGCCCCCGCCGCCTTGAGCATCCCTTGCTGCGCTGCTTCGCTGTTGAAGCGCAGCACGTGAGGCAGAACAATGGCGTTGATTATGCCGTTGTCCACCGCATGGCGCGCCCCAATTGCATGGCCCAGCACCATGGTGACGCCCGCCGAAGTGTGGTCTGTACCCTGACCGGACAATATGGCAGCCAGCACCAGCTGCGCCCTGCCCTGGGCATCAGCCTGTGACCTTGCATCCGGCAAGTGCCGGACAACCAAACGCAAAGCATGCATCAATGCCGCATCGGCCAAGGGGTTCTGCACTTTGGATGTCAGCCCCTCCATCGTCAGGGCCAAGGTATTGACCCCCGCACTGCTTACCAAACCCGCCGGTGCAGACTGGATAAGATCAGGTTCAATGATCACGCAATGCGCCCGCGTCTTGGGGTCATACATGGCCAGACGCTGGCCACGCCCAGTATCAAAAACGGCACTTCCCGCCTTGACAATAGCCGTCGTGGGCGTGGTTGGCAGCACGAACTGCGGCAGCTTCGGCGCCAGCAGCCTGGGGCTGTGCATCCTGCCATCGGCATCCATCGTGGTGCACAATTCCGACACCGGCTTACCTTCCGCCAGCAGAATGCTGGCCGCCCGCGCCGTGACAATGGCGGAGCCCCCACCCACGGCGACCACGGCATCCGCCTGCAAACGCCGAAGTTCCTCTGCGGCCGCCTCGACGGAATCAACCGGGCTATGGCCTTGCACCCCCGCAAACGTCCCCGCCCAGAGCTCACCCATCGCCGCCTGCACTTTCTCAAGCATGGGGCTGCGGCCCAGCGTGCTTCCACACACCAGCACCGCCCGCTGCGCCCCAACGCGCTTCAATTCACCCGGCAAAGCCTTCAGGCTGTCGGGGCCATGAAACAGACGTAAAGGCGGTGTCACGTGCGTAAAGGAAGCTAAGGTCATATTGAGTTGTGCCTGCGGCGGTTGGGTTATGGGGAAGAGAAGGTAGCATGAACATATCAGTTGTTACAGCGATTGCCAAACTTCACCCGGCCCCGCCTGCCTGATTCAAGCTTGCCCTGCAGACCATCACACTTCAGGATGCCCGGAACGCAGATCAGATATTTTGAGCACCCTCGCCCCGCACGCCTGCACCAGTTCATGATCATGACTGGCAAACAGCACAACGCGATCCTGCGCCCAGCGTTTGAA
>JBAYOJ010000414.1:0-2508 GCA_041678385.1 Burkholderiaceae bacterium
CACTGCCGTAGCCGCTTTGCTCGGGTTGGTCATGGGCGCATTGGCGATACGCCGCAGCGGCATCTATTTCGCCATGATCACCCTGGCCATGGCGCAGATGGTCTTCTTCTACTTTCTACAGGCGCCTTTCACGCACGGCGAGGATGGCCTGCAAGGAATACCGCGGGGCAGCATCCTGGGTATCGATCTGCGTGATGATATGAACCTGTACTACCTGGTTCTGTTGATCTTCATCTTTGGCTTCATGGTGTGCTGGCGAACAGTGAACTCCCCTTTCGGGCAAGTGCTGAAGGCGCTGCGCGAGAACGAAGCGCGCGCCATATCATTAGGTTACGACGTGGCGCGTTTCAAGCTGCTGGTGTTTGTCATTTCTGCCGCGCTCGCCGGCCTGGCAGGCGCAACAAAGTCGCTGGTTTTCGTTTCGGCCACGCTATCCGACGCCACCTGGCAAATGTCCGGGCTGGTGATCCTGATGACGCTCATCGGCGGGCTTGGCACCTTCATCGGCCCCGTGCTGGGCGCATTCATCGTCGTGTTGCTTGAAAACAAGGTCGGTGAATTCGGCCGCACACTTTCGCAATGGACGGGCATAGAATGGTTTCAGGTCCTGGGCGAATCCGTCACCATGGTCATCGGCCTGATCTTCATCATTTGCGTGATGGCCTTCCGACGCGGCATTGTCGGTGAAGTCCTGCACCGCTATGGCAAGCGCAACAAGGCTGCCGCCTGACGCCCGGCGAGGTCTTTCAGAGATTGGGCTGGTATACCCACTTGCCATCGACCACCTTCACCATCACCCGCGCGGCCTCATCCAGGCCCGCGTGGTCTTCTGGTGACATGGAATACACACCCTGCGACGCAGGCAGGCCTTTTATCTGTTCCAGGGCATCACGCAATGCCTGACGGAATTCCTGTGAGCCGGGCGATGCCCCCGTTTTTATTGCTTCAGGTATGGCCGCCCGGATCAGCAAACCTGCGTCCCACATATAGCCGCCGAATGAATTAAGGGTGCCCGGGCCGTACTTGGCTTCATACCGGTTCTTGTAATCAAGCGCCGACTTCTTCACCGGATGATCATCAGGCAGCTGGCCGGCGACCAGCAAGGGGCCGGTGGGCAGGTACATATCATTACAGGCTTTGCCACAGGCGCGCAGCACTTCGCTATCGGCAGCCCCATGCGTCTGGTAGATGATGCCCTTGTAGCCATGCTCTTTGAGCTCCTTCTGAGGCACAATGGCGGGCATGCCCGCGGCTGCCACAAGGATGCCATCCGGTTTGGCGGCCAGCAGCCGGCGAACCTGCCCCGCCACACTGGCAGCGGAACGGCCATAACGCTCGACATGCGAGACCTTGATTCCCCTGGCCTGCGCCGCATCTTGCATGGCTTGGAGCCAGCCTTCGCCATAACTATCGCCATAACCAATGAAGCCTAGCGTCCGGATGCCATGACTTACCATTGCGTCGGCCAGTGCGGCAGCCATCAAGCGGTCGTTCTGCGATGTTTTGAACACCCACCGGCGCGGCCCTTCGACGGGCTCGACGACCTCGGCATTTGCAGCGACACTGATCATGGGGGTATGTGTTTCACCCGCTACGTCGACCATGGCCAGGGAACCCGGTGTCACCGAGGTGCCCACAACAACATCAACGCGGTCCCCCTCGACAAGCTTGCGCATATTCCGTAGTGCGGCGGCAGTGTCAGTGCCATCATCCAGCACGATGTACTCGATAGCCTGCCCCTCGACTACGGTGGGCAGCAAAGACACGGTATTACGCTGCGGAATGCCCAGAGAGGCCGCCGCCCCCGTACTGGCAATCGTGATGCCGACCTTGACCTGGCCAAAGGCTGTGAAAGGCAGGGCCAGCGCCACAACGGCAGCCAGCATCGAAAGCCGGCCGTACCGCCCTTGAAGGGATCGCCACCGATCGCTGACCGCGATCTGGAGAAGGCTCGCATCTGGGCGAGTGACCATACAAATATCCTTCTTAACTATGGTTTATTGCAGCTATTGTTAATCGCCTGAAAGAAATGGACAAGGTTTCGCCAGCAGGGAACCATCTCCGGGTGAGGAAGTCGATTAACATAATGGATGCTCTGGACAAGTCGAGCGCAAAGCGGGGCTTGTTCAAAAGATCCTATATCTCTTGATCCTGTTTCGGAGACATCGTCGACGTGGAAAAGATTACCCGCCCCGACCAGGAATGGCAGGCCCTGCTTTCACCTGAAGAATATTACGTCACTCGCCAGAAGGGGACGGAACGCCCCTTCACCGGCCGCTACTGGGATACCTTCACCCCAGGCATCTACCGTTGCGTGGGCTGTGGCACACCGCTGTTCGCGTCAGACACCAAGTTCGATGCGGGTTGTGGCTGGCCGAGCTACTTCGCCGCGCTTGACCCCAAGCTGATACGCGAAGAAAAAGACACCACCCATGGCATGGTACGTACTGAAGTACTGTGCAATGTCTGCGACTCGCATCTGGGCCATATCTTCCCCGACGGCCCGCC
>JBAYOJ010000415.1:0-2506 GCA_041678385.1 Burkholderiaceae bacterium
CGTATGGAAGTGAAGGTTGAATCGCTCTTCCAGAAAGGCAGCAATGCCATTGGCCCTTCAGAATGGGCACAACTGGCCATGCGATGCGAGCAATTGGTCACATCGGAAGAGGTTGATGGGATAGTGGTCACCCATGGTACTGATACGCTCGAAGACACCGCGTATTATCTTCAATCTGTGCTGGATACATCAAGGGTGGCAATCGTCGTAACAGGCTCTCAGCGCACCCCGCATGCACCTGGCAGCGACGCTTATGTCAATCTGCGCCATGCGATTGAACTGGCGGCATGCGATCGGGCTCGGAACCTGGGTGTCCTGGTGATGTTTAACCAGTCCGTCTTCAGCGCTTCCTTTGTGCGCAAGACCAGCAGCTTTCAGCTGCATGGCTTTGACGCGCCTGGGTTGGGGCCGCTAGGCACTTTCGATGAAGGCACCTTCCACCTCCTTCAGCGCCCCTCACTGCTCCCCGCGCTTGCCAACCCTCCCACCTTGCCTCGTGTCGATATATTGCCGGCTTACGGGGGCGCTGATGCCGCCATGGCTCAGGCCATTCTGGAAAGCGGCCCCGCCGGGGTAGTAATAGACGGCCTGGGCCGGGGCCAGGTCCCGCCGGACTGGGTCCCGCTGCTGCGCAAGGCAGTGGATGCGGGCATCGTTGTTGTCGTCTGCAGCAGCACGCTGCATGGTGCAACATACCAAAGCTACGAGTATCCCGGTACATTGCATGATCTGGAAAATAACGGCGCTATAGGCGTCAGCCACCTGTCTGCACGTAAAGCGCGTATTCGGCTGGCGCTTTTGATAGCCGCAGGTGATACAACAGTTTCTTCCATTCGCGCCGCCTTTGGATGGCGGCTCCCACACTAAAAAAAGGAAATTCATGTCTTCATTCAGGATTGCAGTCATCCCAGGCGACGGTATTGGCAAGGAAGTCATGCCCGAGGCATTGCGAGCCTTAGATGTCCTGCAAAAGCGCCATGGCTTGTCGCTGGAGCTGGAACATTTTGATTGGGTCTGCGCCGAATACTATCAGCGTCATGGCGAAATGATGCCACCAGACTGGTTCGATACCCTGAAAGGCTTTGATGCCATTTTGTTCGGGGCAGTGGGATGGCCTGCGGTGGTTGCCGACCATGTGTCTTTGTGGGGGTCGCTGCTGAAATTTCGCCGTGAATTTGATCAATATATCAATCTTCGGCCTATAAAACTCATGCCCGGTGTGCCAAGCCCGCTGGCTGGGAAACAACCCGGTGATATCGACTTCGTGGTGGTTCGTGAAAACACGGAAGGCGAATACACCAATGTGGGCGGGCGCCTGTTCGGTGGTACCGATCGTGAAATCGTGCTGCAGGAAAACATATTCACCCGACATGGTGTGGATCGTGTACTGCATTATGCATTCAAACAGGCACAGCGCCGCGACCGCAAGCATGTAACTTCGGCAACAAAATCGAATGGTATCGCGATCAGCATGCCCTATTGGGACGAACGTGTTCAGGCGGTATCCAAGGATTATCCGGACATCACCTGGGATCAATATCATATCGATATTCTGGCAGCCCGTTTTGTATTGTCGCCCGAACGCTTTGATGTGGTCGTTGCCTCCAATTTGTTTGGTGACATTCTTTCCGACCTTGGGCCGGCTTGCGCAGGCACCATTGGGATCGCCCCTTCCGCCAACCTGAATCCCGAAAGAAAGTTTCCGTCCTTGTTCGAGCCGGTTCATGGTTCGGCTCCTGACATCTATGGCCGTAATATCGCTAATCCCGTGGGCATGATCTGGTCGACAGCCATGATGCTGGATTTCCTTGGCGAACAGGATAAGGGTTGCGCGAATGCGGCAGCCGAGTTGCTGACAGCCATAGAAACGGTACTGGAGCAGGGTCCGCACACACCAGACCTAGGGGGGAAGGCAAGTACGACCGATATGGGTAAGGCGGTGGCTGAGGCTCTCTAAAGATGCTTTGACCTATGGATGCTCTGAATAATTCGATCGGGCGATCCACAGCGCCTGATTCCTGCTCGACTTGATCAGAGCATCCTAAGGTGGATGGCCAGTGCATTGGGTGTGCGCAGCATTTTTCCAGTGCTGGCCAGGAAGAAGGAAGGTTTATCCCTTCTTTCTTCTTTATATATATGGTGTTGGTAATGGGTCTCTGTGGATAAGTGGAATAACTCGGCTCAGCCTTTATTCATGCTGTTTTCGGACACTTTCCTTAGGTCCATAACCCATCGGGAAAGCGTTGGACGGATTCTGGACAGTTTTCGGCCTTGAGTTTTCTGATCACTTTATCCACTTTCTATCCTCATGTTGTGCACCATCAGGCTCAATAGAGCTTATCCACAGCGCCCGCGTGGCGCGGGGACTTGATCAGAGGACCCCTAGCCTTGTCTGTTCATTGAAGGGGGCAGCGGGTTGACCTGGCCCGAGTCATTCCACCGCAGCCGGGTCGATAGCATCCTTGTCCATGGCAACCTTTGCCACAGGCCTGCTTTTCCAGCGACG